>DATKKX010000490.1:0-16270 GCA_035542775.1 Phycisphaerae bacterium
TGTCGTTCAACCGCCCCACCATCCCGCACAGCGCGGCGCCGAGGGCGCCGGCATACGCGCTGGCGCTGCCCCCGCCGGGCGTCGGGGCCCGCGAGGCCAGGTCCTCCAGAAAACCGGATGTCGTGTGCGCGTCGAGCCACGCCGTTTCGATGATCTGCTCGGGCCTCCAGCGCTCGATCTGAAGGTAATACGCCGCAGTCTCGCTCACGGCGAAAAGCGGCGCCAGACCGACCACCTCGCTGCTGCTCACGTGAACGCCGTATCGCTGCGCCTCGCGATTGACCGCCTCGAAGACGCGATAGATCGGCGTCCTCGCCGGATTGGTCAGACTCATCGCCACCTGCACGCAGTTCCGTTCCTTGCTCTCAAAGCCCGCCGCCTTGCAGAATGAATAGCCCCCGCTCGAGCCGCGAACCGCCCGGGCGATCGATCGGGCGATGCCCAGATCCTCCGTGTCGAGGTATACGTTGAATGTGATCAGAAAGTCCCGCGCCGCCACCGCCGTCCCGCCGGCCGTGGGGTGCAGTCGCTTCGGACCGAAGTCGGGCGTCTTCTCCGGCGTCATGCCGATGGTCTGACGCAACTCCTCGTAACCTTTGCCGCGGATGTTGGTGAGATTCTGCCTCGCCGGATCGGTGGCCGCACATTCGTAGAGAAACGTGGGGATGGACAGCTTTTCGGCGATCTCCCTGGCCACGTTTCTGGCGAGCGCGACGCATTCGCTCATGGTCACGCCCCGCAACGGCACGAACGGAATCACGTCCGTGGCGCCGATCCGCGGGTATTCGCCCTGATGCTTGTTCAGATCGATCAACTGTGCCGCCCTGGCGCAGCACGCGAACGCGGCCTTCCCGCACGCCTCCGGCGACCCGATGAACGTGACCACCGCCCGGTTGTGATCGGGATCCATCTCCCGGCTGAGCAGACGGATGCCCGGCACGGCGATGATCTCGCTGCAGATCTGGTCAATCACCTCCGGTCTTTGCCCTTCACTGAAATTGGGCACGCATTCCACGATTCGCGGCATTCCTTATGTCCCTCCCACAGGCCTTCTCCCTGAACCCAGTGTGGCACCATTGTGCCACCCGTGTGCCACCGCCTAATAGCCGGTGGCCAAGCACAACCTCAGGTCACACCACGCCCTCTTGCTAGCCAGGCCGCTTCAGCGGCCTTACCCGAAGGGCTTTAGGCCAGCCGTTCTACGGCTGGTTGCGCGCCGGCGCCCCTATCCTGTTCACGCTCGCTGACCTGTCAACCCGTTTCAACGGGTTTCTCCACCGCCTTTAGGCATTCCGTTTGTTCCGCCGACTCCTGACCGGACCATATGCGAAACATCCCCGGTCGCCCCGGCGGTCGTTCTGCAAAGCCATACCGATAGTAAAACGGAGCCACCCCCTCCGCGGCATTCAGGCCGACGAACGTATTCCGCCCGGCCTTGCTCGCCACGTAAGCCATCATCGCCTCCATGATTCGCCGGCCCCAGCCCTGGCGCTGGTACGCGGGCAAAACGATGATGTCCTGAATGTACAGGTAGATGCCTCCATCCCCGACCACCCGGCCGCACCCCACCACCTCCCCATCGTGCAGCAGGCACACCGAGTACAAGCTCGCCGCCAGCCCCCGACCCACCACCGCCGTCTCCACCTCGGGCCAGCCCACCTCGCGGCGCAGCATCTGGTACTCTTCAACGGTCGGCGCCCGCTCGACAATCTCAAAGCCGGCAGTCATCCTCGCGAGCCTCTGCCCCCCAAAGGGCCTCCAAAATCGGCGAACCCTCTATTATACCGCCAACCGAATGGGGGCCGAAGCACCCGGGCAGCCCGCCCAAATTGTCCTGGAATCGCGCTGCCGAACCGAGCCCTCCGGCGGACGGGCAGTCGAAGCCGCGGCCAGGACCTTGAACCCTCGGGCCGCCCATCGAGCCCTCGCCAGGCTCAGTCCTGCAACGAGAACGGCGTAAAGTCCGTCTCCCGGTCGTAGTAGTCCTCGTTCTCCGCCCGCTTCAGCCGGTTGATGATGAAGTAGGTGAGCGGCGTGAAGACGGCCTCGACCGAAACCTTGAACAGCCAGTTAAAAACGATCACCCGGAAGATCGTGCCCGTCTCCCAGATCCCCAGGAACGCCAACGGGTAGAAGATCACGCTGTCGACCAGTTGCCCCGCCACCGTCGAACCGATGGTCCGCGTCCAGAGAAATCGCCCGCTGGTCCAGATCTTCATCTTGGCCAGGACGTACGAATTGGTGAAGTCGCCCGCCCAGTACGCCAGCATCGATGCCGCCACCACCCGCCAGGTGTTCCCGAAGATCAGCTCCAGCGCCGGCTGAATCCGGGCATTGAAAGGCTCCTCCGGATCGGCCGGCATATGGACCACGACCAAGCCCATGATCGCCGCAAACGCCAAGGCCCCAAATCCCGCCCAGATTACCTTCCGCGCTCGGGCATAGCCGTACACCTCGGTCAGCACGTCGCCGAAAATATAGCTGATCGGGAAGAAAAGGTTCCCCGCCCCAAACGCGATCCCGAACACCATGCACGCCTTGCCCGGCCCGATCAGGTTCGAGCACAGCAGCACCGTGACGAACGCCGCCATGAGCAGGTCGTAATACTTGTACTGGCGGCGAGTACCGGTCCGCGAATTGGCCATCATCGGTGCCCGTTACCCAGTCGTGCCCGCCGCGCCGGCGGACGGATCGGATGACGCGGGGGCATTATATCGTCCCATGCGACGAGGAAGCAGCAATTGTATAATCGCCTCTTGGTCATCTCGTGGAGGCATCGAGCCGCATGGCCGACCAACATAATGCCGACATTTCCGCCGACGGCGTCGCCGCGCCCGCCGCATCCTCCCCGCAAGCGGCCCGCAACAGCCCCGAACCTGCCCCAGCCACTGCCGCCCCCGACTGGGCGCACCAGGCCGACGATCTGTTCTGCCCCCTCTGCGAATACAACCTCCGCGGCCTGACCGAGCCCCGCTGCCCGGAGTGCGGCTATCGCTTCGAGTGGCCCGACCTGCTCGACCCTCGCCGCCGGCTGCACCCGTATCTGTTCGAGCATCATCCCGAGAAGAACTTCCGTTCGTTTTGGGAAACGGCGATTGGCGGTTGGCGGCCGCGCCGCTTCTGGACCTCGTTGCATCCGGTTCAACCTTCGCGGCCCCGGCGGCTTCTCTTGTACTGGTGCCTCTCTTTGGGCACCGTATTTCTCGCCTACATCGCTGCGTTCAATGCCATTGTCGTCAACGCCGCTGCCGCGTGCGAAGCAAGGCAACGCGAGACCATTGCCTGGCTGGCGAGCTCCGAAATAGATACCTTGTGGCGCGATCAAATCATCAGACGATACGGCTCAGCGGAGGCCTTCGTCACGTCGGCATGGCCCTCCGACTACGCTACGCTCGCCAAGGCCCTTCTGAAGCAACCCGAGTTGCCGTTGACCTACCTGGTCCCGGCCGTACCGTTGCTTGCATGGCCGTGGCTGAGCTTGCTTGCTCTACTTCTCTTCCGCTGGTCGATGCGCCGTGCGAAGATTGGGATGATCCACGTCCTGCGATGTCTGCTCTACTCCTCGGATTTCCTGATCTGGTACGGTCTGCTGACCCTGGCCTTGACGCCGGTCCTGGTTTGGGATCAATCGCTATCCGCGGCTTGGTGGGGACCCAGGAAAACGACCGTGAGGGGAGTCTCCGGCGGTTGGAACATGCTCGATCTCGGAATGGCAGTCGCCGCGCTAATGCTCTTCATTGCTGTCTACCGCCTCGCCGTCGCTTACCGCCGCTACCTCCGCTTCGACCACCCCGTCGCCACGATCCTTGCCTCCCAGATCATCGTGGTCTTGATCGCTTTCAATGCGATCCTGGCCTACAACGTCTGGCTCTAGCAAACTCCCCCGCCCCCCGCTATCCTTCCCCGCTTGGGAGGTCAAGAAATCCCGCGAACTTGGCGATCAGATAACATCAGGGCCGACATGCGAGCGTGAAACCATGATCTACGACATATCTCCCCCCATCACTGAAGATCTGAAAGTCTGGCCGGGCGACGTGCCGCCCTCCCGCGAAATCATCAGCGACGCCGCTCGCGGCGGCACCCGCACCAACTCCATCCTCCACGCCACCGTCCACCTCGGCTCGCACATCGACGCCCCCAGCCACTTCAGCCCCGAGGGCGTCAGCATCGACGAGGTCGATCTCGACACCTACATCGGCCCCTGCCAGGTCATCCGCGTGCCCATGGCCTGCCGCGAGCAGCTCACCCCCAACATGCTCAAGACGCCCGTCGTCACCGAGCGGATACTCTTCGCCACCGGCACCTATCCCGACCCCAACGAGTTCCACGACGACTTCGCCGCCATCTCGCCCAAGCTGGTCGACTGGCTGCACGCCAAGGGCGTCAAGCTCATCGGCATCGACACGCCCAGCATCGACCTCTTCGCCTCCAGCGATCTGCCGGCGCACAAGGCCGTCCTCGGCTACAAGATGGGCATCCTCGAGGGCCTCCTCCTCGAGCAGGTCCCCGAGGGCATGTACGAGCTCATCGCCCTGCCGCTCAAGCTCGTCGGCTTCGACGCCAGCCCGGTCCGCGCCATCCTCCGAACCCAGGAGCCGCGTCCCCCGCGCCGATCATAGACCTCGCCTGATGAAACCGGGTGGCCCGAGCGCGTAGGGCGGGCTATGCCCGCCGCGAGTGCTGCGAACCAAACGGCTGCCCTGCGCGACGCGAAGAGAAGATCGGCGGACGGAGTCAGCCCTACACCTCCTCGTCGAGGAGGGGCGAAAACACGTAGGGCGGGCTATGCCTGCCATGAGCGCGGTGAATTGAACGGGAATGGGATGGCGGGCGAAGTCCGCCCTACGATCGGAGCCGACATGCATGCCGAACTACATCCGCTGGCGTGAGGCGGGAGGGACCTACTTCTTTACTGTCGTGACGCAAGATCGGCAACCGCTTTTCAATCAGCCGCTGGCCCGCCGATGTCTGCGTCACGCCTTCGTAGAAGTCCGACGGCGCTGGCCGTTCGAAATGTTCGCCTGCGTACTGTTGCCGGACCATCTGCATTGCGTGTGGACCTTGCCGGATGGCGACGACGATTTTTCGATCCGCTGGGCGAACGTAAAACGGCTCACCACGAAGGAGTACATGTCGGCTGGTGGCTCAGCGCGGCCGGTCAGTTCGTCGCGCGATCGCCGTCGCGAGCGTGGCGTGTGGCAGCAGCGGTATTGGGAACATCGCATCCGGGACGAGATGGAGTTGTTCGCCTATCGGGATTACATCCACTTGAACCCGGTCAAGCACGGTCAGGTGGCTGAGCCGACAGCGTGGCCATGGTCGAGCGTGCATCGGCATTTGCGCCTGGGCTGGTTGGAAGACGATTGGACCGCCTGGACACCGATCCAAATGAACATTGGCGAGTAGGGCGGGCTATGCCCGCCGCGAGTGCTCCTCGTCGAGGACGTGCGAAAGCACGTGGGGCAGGCTATGCCTGCCATGAGCGCGATGAATTAAACGGGAATGGGATGGCGGGCGAAGCCCGGCCTATGACCATCATAGGATCGGCGGGCAGAGCCCGCCCTACTTGAACTCTCCCCGCCCAGCCACCAACCCCAACCTCGCTCACAGCCCCGCGCACCGCCCCCCGTCCACCGGCAGGTTGATCCCATTGACGTAGCTCGCCGCCGGCGATGCCAGAAAACCCGCCGCCGCCGCGATCTCCTCGGGCGTCCCCAATCGCCCCGCGGGCACTTGCCCGATCATGCCCTCCCGCATCTGCTCCTCCGAAACGCCCGCCTCCTTCGCCCGGACTTTCATCAGACTCTCCAGCCGCCCCGTCGCCGTATAACCGGGCAGCACGTTATTCACCGTAATCCCGAACCGGGCCACTTCCCCGGCCAGCGTCTTGGCCCACGCCGCCACCGCCCACCGCGCCGTGTTCGACACACCGAGCCCCTTGATCGGCTCCTTCACCGAGATCGAGATGATGTTGATGATCCGCCCATAGCCCCCCTCCTTCATCCCCGGCAACACCGCCTGGGCGAGGATCTGGTTGCACACCAGGTGCATCTTGGCGGCGCGCAGGAACGCCTCCGGCTCGGCCTCGACAATCGGTCCTGGCGGCGGCCCCCCGGTGTTGTTCAGCAGAATATGGACCGGCCCGGTCTCGGCCAGATGCCCGGCCACCTTCTCCCTGAGCTTCTCAGGCTCATTGAAATCGCAGCAGATGTACTGATGCTCCTGACCTTCACTCGTGCTCAACTCGTCGCGCACGCCCCGCAGCGCCCCCTCGTTTCGCGCAATGAGCGTCACCGCCGCGCCCAGGGCCGCGAACTGCGCCGCGCATGCCCGCCCGATCCCCTGCGTGCTCCCGCAGACAATCGCACGCCTGCCGATCAGGCTGTACATCGCCGGAGATTCCATCGTCCGTCCTCCCTGCTACGCCTCCGCCGCGTTGGCCGCCCACAACTCATCCAGCGTCCGCTCATCCCCGCATTCCGGGCACCTGGTCCGCCTCAGTCCCTTGAGCATATAGCCGCACTTCAGGCACCTCGGCGATGCTTCGACGACATCGGCAGTGGATGCGGTGAACGGCCACAGCCACATGGTCAACGCCATCCAGATACCCCAACCCATCGGCGGCGACGCCACAATGATATAGTTCAGTACTTCGGAGTTGACCTGGTCCAACAGCACCGTCGCGGCGGACGGCACGCCGATCAGGAAGCCCGTAGCCAGTAGTGTTTGTTGCACTACCACTGAGCTCCATCGCACGTGCTTTCGCCAAATCAGCAGCCATGCGGTTATGGCAAAGACCGCGGCCGTCAGATAGGTCACCGGAAGCAGGTAGGGGCGCGGCGTGCCCAGGACACTCTCATAGACGGGCGCGAGAATAAAGAACGACGCCACTGCGAACGGCACCGTCCCGATCGAGGCGACAACGACCCGAATTCTTGGCTCCATGCGCAGCCTCCAAAGTTTCGACGGCCTTGCATCGCTGGGGCTGACCAGACGTTCCCAACCCCACCAGACCCATATCAACACCCAGATCCACACGGCAACGCCGAGTTGTTCCTGGCCGACGCGCAGGAAGTCCCTGAAGACGCAGCCGGCATCCCATAGAGGTCGCGCGTAGATCACCTGCACGAACGGGATCATGCTGACCAGCGCGGTCAGCGCCTTCCGCCCCAGCGTCCAGACGATCACCGCGCGCCAGATGAAAATCGTGCTGAGCACCGTCAGGCTGGAGAGGAACAGGTCAAACCACTGCTGCCCGTCAGCATCCGATGACAGGAGATATTCCCTGCAGCAACCCTGGGCCACGAACGCCGCCGCCGGCACGATCGGCACCAATGCCAGCGCGCAGATCATCCTCCGCGTCACGCCCAGCATCGACACCTCACGCCGAGATTCGTCTTCCATCTGCCGCGACACTCGATGCCCCAGCCTCTTACCTCACAACAGTGCGACGCCCATCGCCGCCCACCGTCAAGACAACGAGATTCTAAGCCCATCCTGTCGCGCAGCGAATCGCACCACAGCGAACCAACACCCCAATCGCCCTTGGCCGATCCCTCCCTGACTCATATATTGGCACGTTGCGTAATCCGGGCAGCGCGGCCCGGAAGCCTGCCTCCGCCTTCGCAAACCGCACGCTTCAGCCTGAGAGCTGATGCTCGGCGGCAACACGAACCCGCAAACCGGGACCCAGCGGAGGTAGGCATTGGAACGTGGGAGGTGAGGAACCGCCATGTCCTGCAACATGCTCAGCCTGCTGCTGCTCATAACATCCCTGGCCCAGACTGCCGCGCCGCCTCAGCCCCCGCCGGAACCGATCATGGATGCGCCATACAAGGTCAAGGTGAACGGACGTGCCGTAAAAGTCCACGTTGCCCCGGTCTGGTATCCGGAGAATGTCAGGCCCTTCGGCGGGCCGTACGCCTTCGCCAGCTTCGAGGTTGCCGATAAGGCCGAAGTGGAGATCACTACCGACAGGCCGCTGGACAAGGTGCGGATCCTGCCCAAGTCCAGCGGCGTTCGACCCCACGTGAAGGGCCGGACGCTCTCATTCACTCTCTCGAGCCCGTGCCAGCTCTCCATCGAGCCCAACGCCAAGAAGGGCCCGCTCCTGCTCTTCGCCAACCCTCCCGAGCACAATCGGCCGGATCCCAACAGCCCGGACGTGAAGTACTATGGGCCCGGCGAGCACCAGGCCGGCCTGATCGAGTTGCACGACGGCCAGACGCTCTACCTGGCACCGGGCGCCGTCGTCTACGGTGGCGTTCACGCGACCGGCAAGAACATCCGCGTCCGCGGGCAAGGCATCCTCGACGGCGGCTCCTGGGAGCGGTTCAAGGGGCCCGGTCAGGTCCTCATGCACCTGGACGCATGCTCCAATGCCACTGTGGAGGGAATCATCCTCAAGGATTCGTGGGGCTGGACCTCCATCGTCGGCGGCAGCGAAAACGTCACCATCCAGAACGTGAAGATCTGCTCGGCTCGCTGCGAGAACAACGACGGTCTCGACATTGTGAATTCGCAGGGCGTCACCGTGAAGGACTGTTTCATCCGCTCCGACGACGACTGCATCGCCCCCAAAGGCTGCTCTCACTGGTTCCCCAATGAGCCGGCCCGACCGGTCGAGAACCTCCTGGTGGAGCATTGCGTCCTCTGGAGTGATCGGGCACACATCTGGCGACTGGGCTGCGAGAGTCAGGCGCCCTACATGCGTCACCTCGTCTTCCGCGACATCGACGTGATCCACTACACCGACCCGTTCTGCCCGGTCGTCAGCATCCAGCCCGCCGAGGACATGAGCCTGGAAGACGTTCTCTTCGAGGACATCCGCATTCGCCACGAGGGCCAGGAAAAGTTCCTCGAGTTGGACCCCCATCCCACGCAGTGGGCCAAGAAGCAGACGACCGGCGTCATCCGCCACGTTGTCTTCCGCAAGGTCTGGCTCACCGGCCCCTCGGAAGGTCCTGTCGGCTCGATCGTGTTCAACGGCCTCGACGGCTCAACCGCCATCGACGACGTGACCTTCGACAACGTCCGCCGGAACGGCGCCAAGGTGACGGCCAAGTCGAAGGGCATCATCACCAACGGCAAGGTGGGCAAGATCTCCTTCCACTGACTTGCGTCACGCCCATGAAACTGGCACGGATCTGGCCTGCGCGACGCCAAGCAAATTTCCGCCGCGCCACGCCTGATCGGTCCGACTGGAATCGCCGCCGACCGTTAAGGTAACGGGACTATAAGTCCCTCTTCTCGTGCAGCGAATCGCATGACCCCGGACCAGTGCTCGAATCTCTCTAGGCGCACCATTGCATGGCTCACATACTGGTACGGCACGTGATCTCAGCAGCGCCGACCCTAATACTGCCGTCAGCTCGGCAACCCGCGTTCTTCGGGCTGATAGCTGATCGTTGGCTGTAAAACGGCAACGCGGATCGAAGAGGACGGGGCCTGGGACGTAGCCGGCATTGACACCACGGCTGGTTAGTCAGCTGCTGATGAGGCGTGACCGTGAGTTCCGGCCTTCGGAATCACTTCTTGGGATTGTCCGGTGGCCGGACCGAAACTGCCCCCTCCGCGTCGGAGGTCGAAGACCGCAGCGATGGTCTCGGTTCCGAGTGTGTGGGCTTACCTGCACTGCACCGCTGCTTCTGGTGTGCGGGATTGGCCTGTTCTATTTCACGGGTGTTGTCTCGGAACGTGCTTATGAGAACATTCAAATGGGTATCGCGTGCGGAATAGTCTCCGTGGCGCAGCACGCCGTGACACCTCTGAGGCATCGCGACGGAGCGTTTTCCCAGGAGGTGCGATTCTGGTGATCGGTGTATGCAGACCATCGTGTCGGCATCGAAGGGTCGTTGCATCGCCTTTGCGTAGCGTGGCTTCCTAGTTTCGAGTCACATGGCTGGGACAAGCCACTGGGCACGGATGAGCGTAGTTTTCAGATTCGCAGCAGGAAGCTGGACCTTCCGCCCTGGATACCGGTGTTGCTCGTCGCGCTCCCCCACGCTATATTCGTTCTGGAGCGTACCCCGCAGGATGAGGCGCGGGCGCTGCAGAGTTTGCCTCTACGATCTCCGGGGCAACGTTAGCGGTATCTGCCCGGAATGCGGCACGCCGATTCCGGAGGACGTTCGCAAGCGAGCCTGTGCCAAGGCTGTGGACGGATGGCACCCACCTGTGGATTGCCCTGTGCTTCATCGAGCGAGGGAGCGGAAGGGGACATTCTAGAATGGCATGAAGCTAACGTCCGGAGTGATCATACCTGGCCCAGAACCAATCACGCGGGCGGTTGAGTCGACTGTACTCTTTGGGGCGGCGTTTGACGCGTCCTGGCTCGTGGCGGTTGGGACGATGGGGTAACAGATCGGCGGCGATCCAGCGTTGCATCATGTCGAGCAGCAGAGCAGACCTGACGCGGCCATCACTACGTACGAGCAGCAGCGGCCTGCTGAGTAAGACCGTCTTAACAAGAGTCCCTTCCAGAGGCGGTGCGGTCGCGGGAAAGGGAGCATTGATGACGAATGTGGATCTGAAGAAACTCACTCCGGCCGAGCGGATTGTCGGCGACGATGCTGAAGACACTCGCCTGCTCAGGGAAATGTTGCAGAGCGCAACGGGTTATATGCGGAGCCTTGAGTGGTGTCCGCCAATAGATCGCATATATCTGGGATGTGGTGTTGGCGGGGTGGTTGCGGTGTTCCTCTTTCATTTCAGCAAGCCAATACAAGGAACGGACGAATGGCTTTGGGTTGTCGAGGGCGATCTGCCAACGGCCTATTTGGTTCTCGACCAAGCGAGCGATCCTGTAACGGCCTTGGATTTATACTGTGGGCTTATGGATGAGTGGGCTAGGGCAGTACTTGCGGCGCAGCCTCTGCAAGATGTGTTTCCTGTGGAAGCCGAGCCAACACCTGATAATGCGGAGAACTTGCTGAAGAGATTGGATTTCATCAGGACCCGATTGCTCCCGGACTGGCGAGCCAACTGGCTGACTTGATAATGCCGCAAGCGTGGGACGGAGCTTCAAACACGCGACGGATAATTGGCTTGTTGGCCAAGAACCACATCACGCCGGTGCTGCCCGCACACGGTTTCCGAAGGTCGGGGATGACCCGGAATGGCAGGCCGCCCGGGATAGTCCGTGTGCTGACCATTCAAGTGAGTCGCTGGAGCGATGAAGAACAACTAATCGCCCCCCATTCCACCGGCACCCTTGAAAGCACCACCCTCACCTGCCGCGGCCCATGCGCCGGAACCACCAGCAGCTTCTCGATGTCCGCCGTCCGGCTGCAACCGGTGATGCACACCTGATTCGTCAGCCTCTCCCCACGCTGGCATCGCTCCGACATCAGCCCGTAGAACGCCGGCACGTCCGGCACCAACTGACCTCTATGGGCCACGACGATGTGACGATCCACCAGCAACGACGCCTGCCCCTCTTCCGCCCGGGGCAGCTCGAGGATGACCGAGCCGGTCGACGCGATCAGCACTGAGGCCGGCGTGATCCCCACCGCACAGTCCCGACGCGGCGCCGGCCCGCCGCTCCCCTGCCGGATGATCTCGCTCTCCGGCACGCCGCGGCACAACTCGGCGACCACTCGCGCCGCCTCCTCCGCGTCGGCAACGTGGATCACCGCCGGCTCCTCGTCCCCCGGCGCCCGCAGGGCGTTCAACTGCCTCTCGAACACCGCCGCCAGGTCCTCGTTCACCGCTGGTGCCACCAGCGGCTCAGGATACTCGACGCCGTCCAGCGACCGCACGATTCGGCCGATGTTGTCAATCCTCGCTTGAAGCACGATTGCGTTCCCACCACTTCGCGAACGTCTCCGCCGCGATCGGCGGCATATCGCGAGTCGCCTTCCACTCTTGAATCGGGCCGAACATGCCCGCCATCGCCTCCATCCACGCCGCCGGCGGACGCCCCGCCCGGTACAGCCCCGGATGCTGCATCAGCCACGCCCACACCGCAAAGGCCGCCGCCTCGCTCCGCGGCCGCCCGCCCTGGGCGACGATCCGGTCCCGCCACTCCAGCAGGTGATCGGCCAGCGGTATGCCTACCGGGCATATCTCTGCGCACGCCCCGCACAGGCTGCTGGCGAACGGCAGCTCGCGGTAGTACTCCTCGCTTCGCAGGTGCGGCGTCAGCACGCAGCCGATCGGCCCCGGATAGATCGAGTTGTACCCGTGGCCCGACACCAGCCGATAGACCGGGCACACGTTCATGCACGCCCCGCAGCGGATGCAACTGAGGATGTCGTAGTGCTGCTTGTCCGCCAGCAGCCGGCTGCGGCCGTTGTCCAGGAGCACGATATGCAACTCGCCGAACGGCCGGTGAAACAACGAGACGTACCCGCTCTGTCGCTGCCCCGTCGCCACCACCGGCAGGAGCGAGAGGAATGTGCCCAGATCGGCCAGGCGGGGAATTAGCTTCTCGATGCCGACGATGGCGACGTGGACCGGCGGAAGCGTGGTCGACAGCCGGATATTGGCCTCGTTCTCGATCAGGACGATCGTGCCGGACTCCGCGACCGCGAAGTTCGCCCCGCTGATGCCCATGCCGGCCGTCAGGAACTTCTCTCGCAGGGCCGTCCGCGCCGCGGCGACAAGCTTCGCGGCCGCGGCGATGCGCCGAGCATGCCCCGCCTCGTCATGGCCCGTGGAATCGGCTGCAAGAGCCTCCAACCCTGGTCGGAGGGTACCTCCGGAAGTGCTGACTGCTGACTGCTGAGTGCTGAGTGCGGCGGCACTCTCGATCTCCGCCGAAATCTCCGCCACGATGCCCTTGTCCTTCAGCAGCCGCGCCACCTCCTCGATCGACCACTGGATGATCGGCGCCGTCACATGGCTGGGAGCCTGACCCGCGAGCTGGCACACCATCTCGCCGAAATCCGTCTCGACCGGCTCGATGCCCGCCCGCAGCAGGGCGTGATTGATCTCAATCTCCTCGCCGGTCATGGACTTGGCCTTGGTGATGCGGCTGACCCGGTGCCGCCGAGCCAGTTCGACGACGTAATTGCACGCCTCCGCGCCGGTATCGGCCCATGTGACGGTCGCCCCATTCGCCTGCGCCGCCTTGACGAACTGATCCAGATAGCGATCGAGGTGCGTCAACGTATGCAGCTTCACCTCCCGGGCACGTTCGCGGAGTTGCTGCCAGTGCGGCATGTCCGCCATGATGGCGTAGGCCTTGGCCAGCGACGTCCCCGTCGAAGCCTGCAGCTTGTCCGCCAGGTTCGTATCGGCGACCCTGTCGCGGCTGTCATCTCGAAAGTTCCACATACCGACATCAACTTCAATATCAGCGCGCAGCTCCGTGAATCCTATGAAAGGCTGTGTCCGGCCGGGCCAAAACCCCCGCCGAGCCCAGAAACCCAGAAACCATCGGAGGCAGCCATGAAACCGAATACGAAGTTAACGCAGATCGGAGTGGGCTGCTACTAAAAGCTCAAGTCGGACGCCCAGGGCGTTTCGAGGCGGCGCGGCAAGCAATTGGCGTGAGGCGCCAGCAGCGGGCGGCAACAAGCAGGATGAGGCGGAGGCCGCGAATGGGCGGTGCTCCGTTCTTGCTTGGCTTTCTCCCTCGGTTGGTCGGGCGAGATCCGCCGCGGATGTACGGGATTACTCGCAGTCCGTGTGCGGAGAGCGGCAGCAGGAGCGCCCTGGGAGCGGTACGAGCGGGGGATCTGGTCAGGACGTCCCAGTTTATCGTTGACCGCGATCGCATGTGAGGGGTATGATAAGAGGGTAGATGGGTTGAGGGGCACGCCCGGGGGAGGGAGGGCGGAACGTGAAGCGAGCCGATTTCCTCTTATTGGTTGCGGTGTTGGTGCTGACGTTGTCGGTGCGCGCGTGGGCTTCGCCGGCGGACCTGCTGCGCGACGATGGTGTGGTTTTCGATCAGCAGCCGACTCGGTATGGCGGCCCCTTGGCGGACACGCTGGCTCTGGATGAGTTCGGGTTCGAGAGGTGGCAGCGGGTGGCGGACAATGTCCGCTTGGCCGAGGCGGCGACGATCCGCCGCATTTCATGGTTCGGCTTTTACGGTGGCGACGATGAGTATTCCGACAACGATCCGCCTGAGGGTGACGAGACGATGCGGGTTCGCTTTTATGCCGCGAGGCCGGATGACGGTCTGCCCGGCGAGGTCCTGCTTGAGCAGAGCTTCCTGAACCTGCCGCGGACGTTCACCGGCCATGTCATCGGTGTCGGCATGCTGCCCAGGGAGTACCTCTTCGAGGCGGATCTGAGTACGCCGATCCTGCTGAGTGCGAACACCCTGTACTGGTTGGAGGTTGTCCAACTTGGGGATGTGGGCAGCATATTTCGTTGGGAGGAGGGAGCCGGCAGGGTTAGCGGCTGTGCCTTCATCAACGACTACACACCGAGTTGGACGTTCGTGTGGGACGGTCTCGCGTTCGAGCTTTCAACTGTTCCCGAGCCGACGAACATCGTGGTGCTGACCTGCGGGGGGCTGCTCGCGCGAAGCTGGCTCGGAGGAAGGAGGAGCCGGGGGTTACGACAGAATGGACCGCTGTAGCGTCACAATCATCTGCAGCATCTGAACCGCGTGTGCGGTAACGTGCTTCTGCTCAAATCTGACCTGTTGTGAAAAAAAGGAGCCGACGATGCCTCCTACAGAATCAATTGGATACCCTCGTGCTCAGCTCATTAGTTATCGGGCTACACTCCTCATGGCGATTTTGAGCGCCGTTGCTCTGGTTCCAGTCCGTGCCGATGGGTCTCCGCCAACCTCTCCGGTCGAGGAGCAAGTCGCCTCCGACGGCTGCCACAGCAGCGTGGCCATGACGGCGGAGGGTGACTTCCTCGTAGCTTGGCGGGGCGGCTACTACGACTATGGTATCGACGATTGCCCAGCTACCGACATCCTCGTGCAGACCTTCCACGACGACGGCAGCGCGCTGGGTGACGTTGGCAATCTCGTTACCCAGGAGCCAAGCGCTGGCACGCATCACTTCCCGTCGGCGGCGTGCAGCCGGGCCGGCGCCGTTCGTGTGGCGTGGTGGGCGAAGGGATGCACGATCGGTGAGTACTCGCCGGTAACAGTCCTGCGTTGGACCAATTTCGACTTTTACGACCCCAACAGCATCGCGCCGCAGTCAGTGACCGCCGGTAACAGCGACTACTATCCATCCGCGGCGATATCGGATGCCGGTCCTGGCGCCATGAGTTGGGCGAGGCTGGGACCCGGGGACCCGAACACCTATTCCGGACTGGTGTGGACGTTCGACAGCATAAACTCCGCCGCCAGCATACGCGAGTGCCCAGTGGAGTGCGCGGCGCGTCTGTGGCAGTGGCGACCATGCATGTCGATGCGCAACTCAGACGGCTACTTTGCGGTGGTGTGGCAGGACGAGGAGATTGACTGGGAGTACCCACCGTTCAACATTGCGATCCGCGTGTACGACGCCGACGGCAATATCGTGGCGAGGCGCGAGGGGCCGGATTTGCATGACCCGAACCAGTGGGTCAACGACCCCGTGGCTGAGGATCCCAACAACCCGAACCCCGGAGACCCGAACAATCCCTACAATCTGTACCTCCACACGTCTCAGGAGTCGCCGGCAGTAAGCTTCGTAGGCGACGACATCGTCGTATGCTGGATTGGTCCGGAACTCGCTGCCTGCGAGGAATCGGGTGTTCGGCACATCTATGCGCGACGCTTCAAGTTCGACAACCTCCTTGACCCTAACGTGCCGGAGCTGCGGGACCCCATTCCGATCCAGAACGAGGGTCGGGCCGGCATGTTCATCGTAGATTCCGCAGCTGGCTACGATTTGTTGACCGCTCAAGCCCATCCCACGGTTTCACTGCGCATGCGGGCGAACGAGGAGGACCGCTCTCCATGCTACGGGTGCTTCGTGGTGGCGTGGAACGCGAACATGCAGGCGTCTCCCCAACGGCACGAGATCCACGCGCAGTATTTTGACTCGACGACACGGCCGCTGGGCACTGAGTTCCGAGTAAATCGGGCGGACGGTGAGGATGGGTATGCTTGGCTCGGTCGCAGTGGACAGCATGCGGTCGTCTTCGGCGAACAACTTCAGGTCGTCGCAACATGGACGGAGAGCGCCGATTCCGAGCCGCAAGGCGCCTATTTCACACTGCTTCCACCAAACCACTGGGAGTCCACCGTTTCAAGCTGGCCGTGCTACCAGCCGGGGGACGTAAACGGCGACTGCCACGTCAACGGCCTCGATATCCAGTGGTTCATCGAGCTCCTGCTTGCCGACGACCAGAAGTGCCGGCCGTT
>DATKKX010000491.1:0-35259 GCA_035542775.1 Phycisphaerae bacterium
ACTTGCTCTCGGCCGAGCAAATCCTTGATGTCTACGGTGCGGATTTGCGAGACGGTGACGTGTCCCTCGATGACCGCCTCCATCGCCGGGATGGTGCGGAACAACAAGTTGAGGCCCTGAAGACTCTCGACGATCTGCCGCAGGCGCTTCTGCGGAGCATTGGGCAGGGCCAGCAGCAACTCCTCCACCTGATGGCGTTCGCAAATCGTCCGGGCCTGATCGATGGACCCCAGTACCGGGACGCCGTGGATGTACGAGCCGTGCTTGGTGGCGTCGTCATCCAGGAAGCCGACCACCCGATACCGCTCCACCGGCATCCGCAGGATTTCTCGCAGGAGAGTCTCGCCCGTGTCGTCGGCGCCCACGATCAGGCACAGCCGGTGCCCGGAGACGGAGACCGGCCGGATTTCCTCATGATACAGGCGGACCAGGATGCGTGCTCCGCAGACCGTGGCGATGGTCATGCCCATATCCAGCAGAAAGACCGCCTGCGGAAACGGTGTCTTGCCGCGGCTGCTGAAGAAGCCGCCCAGAGGGTCCTGCGTGAAATACGCCCATCCCCACTCCAGGCTCCAGAACGCCGCAATGAAGGCGAAGGTGCTCATGTAGCTGGCCTTCGCCACAGACATCACGTCCCGCATTCCCACGTATCGCCAGGAGCCGCGGAACATCCTCATGATCGCGAAGACCACGACCTTGAGCACCACCACGATGGGCAACAACGGGAGAAAGAACGGCTTGAACCAAGCGTCGAAACTCTTGAAATTGTAATAGAGCCCGAAGGCGCAAAAGAGCGCCAATGCGAAGAGGAGGGCGTGCGCCATGAAAGCCAGCAAGGCGCGATGCCGCATGACCGCCGCCAAGGCAGTCGATCGAGGCTTACGACCGGCATCTGGCATGAAACCGAGTCCCGTTCTTCCCTATCCCAAGCTCCGGACAGATGTCCCTGGCCCGCCTTCGTGGATGGGCGGCGCCCATCCGCCCGAACAACCGTACTTCCGGCAACGCAGCCGCCTTGAAGACGGCCTCACTCCCAGGAGTCTCCGACAACGACCCCACGCCGCGCTTCACCTCGCGGCCGGCTGAGTAGCTACCACCGCCGCGGCCGACTCAGTCTTCACCGCCGTGTCGGCCGGCCGCTGTTCCTCGGTGAGCATATCCCGGAATTTGCGGACGTAGCCGGCCCCGGGCTCTGGAATGGCCTGCGAGACGGCGTCGGCGGTAGACGCCGCCACGCCCACGTCGCCATTCAGCCACGAATAGTATGCAAGCAGCAGCTTCGCCAGCGGATTGTTGTCTGTCGCCACCACAAAGCGGTTAACGGCGTCAATTGTACGAGCCAATGCTCTCCTCTTCTCTGCCGGATCGTTGCCGGGATAAAACTGGTCAGCGAACCCCTCGATCCGGAGGTCATCCAGCGTCTTGGCCAGGCGCAGTGCCTGCAGCAGCTCCGCGGTCGCCTGGAAATAGTCCTCCGACTCAAAAGCGACGGCCATGCAGGCAAGGCGGGGGCGCGATTTATCGAGCCAGAGGTGCTTGGCAAGGTCGAAGTGATATCGGGCTCGCAGCAGATCGCCCTCTCGACAATAGCTCATCCCCAACTCGAAATTATCGTCGGCCGTCTTGTTAATGCGCTCCTGCAGCGTCTCCTCCAGACGCAGCGGGGCCGGCGCCTCGCCCGCAGGACTCGTTGTCGTAGTGGCCGCCGCGGTCAAAACCCCAGGCGACTGCGGCACAACGCCCTCGCCGGCAAGCGGCAGAGACCGGCCCAGGAAGGCCGTTTCAGCCCGTCCCAGCGATGAACGAGCCCGCAGGAAGTTTCGCTGATCCAGAATCCGCTGGATCGGGGTAAGCGGCACCGTCGGATCGGGCAACAGGCCCATCCTCTGGGTCGCCAGGGGCGAAATGGTGCGTAATCGCTCAAGGCGGGTTTGCGACTTGCGCAGTTCAGCGCTGTAGAACGTGCTGATGTTGGTGCCGCGGGTTCTGGTTATTCCGGGGACAATCGTGCCGGACTTGGCCTGTTCGGCGCGTTTGCCCAAGCCGTCTGACGACGACTGCTGAGCACCCGCCGTCTGCACAACCAACGCCGCGCACAGCGCGAACGCCAGAAGCATGTTTCGCCAGGTTGTCATTTCGACTCCAACTCCAAGCAGCGAAATATCTTACATTATCGGTTCTTTTGTGCCTGGTCAAGAATCCGATTTCCGCCGCTGCCCGCCGGCGGGCCCCCCACGGGCGTCCTCCGGCGCCGCCATTCCGAACCGGCGAAAAAAGCCGGATCGCCGCGCCTGCGGCTTCATCCCCCCACACTTGCTACTGAGTGGCAGGATCCGCCCGTTCCCAACTCAACGTCTGGGATTCGTACCCGGCGGACCAGTCCTCGCGTCGAACCACAAAACCGGCACTGCCCTATTCACGGGCGATGCCACGGCCGCCTCCTATGGTAACATACGCACCGGAGCACGCAGCGGATGATACGTTTTCCTCCATTCTCGATTTCCCTGGCAGCCAAATGCCGCCTGCTGTTCGGCCTCGCCGTCCTACTGATCATAGCCTCCGCCCTGTTCGTGCCGTGGTTGCGGATGCGAGACCTCGTTCATGAAGCCAACATCCAGGTAGCCCGCCAGATCGGTCGCCTGGCCATCGCCCGCAGCGATCTCAGCAGCGGGAACTGGGAGCTCAAGCAGCGAGCCCTTGATCGATGGTGGCCCAGCGGCGCCACACAACACGGTCTTCGAAGTCCGGTTCCGCGCCTTGTCCCTTTGGCGGACACTTCGAACCTTCAGCTTCCTCCCGATGCGGATGACTTTGTGAAGCAGGCGGTCCGTTCCCTCGCTCACAATCCCGATCTTCGCGAGGCGTCCCCCGCGGTGGAAACCATCCGGGGCGGGCTGCTCTATCGCATCGTCCTGCCGGTGCGATCGGTCGGGGGCAAGCAGCCGTCGGGTACGCTTCTCGGCGTGGTCTGCGTCGACTACCCTGTCCCCGACGCCCGCGCCGATCTTTGGATCAATCTCGGCCTCAGCCTCATGGCGGGAGCTCTGGCGGGGACGCTGGCCGTCCTGGTCTTTTACCTGATCACCCAGAAGCTGATTCTGTCGCCGGTCCGGGAGCTCCGCCGCGTGGCGGAGAGTGTCTCGCAGGGCGAGCACAGCATCCGCAGCAAGATCGCCACCGGCGACGAATTTGAGGAACTGGCCCGGGCTTTCAATGCCATGCTCTCACACCTCCAGGCTTCGGAGAACGAGCTGCGCACGATCAACAAGAGCCTGGACACGCGCCTGGGCGAACTGGCGGAGCGCAACGTGGCGCTGTTCGAGGCCAACAAGATCAAGAGCCAGTTCCTGGCCAATGTCAGCCACGAACTGCGAACGCCACTGACTTCCATCATCGGCTTTGCCGAACTCCTCCGCGAGGCCGCCAGCCGCGAGGGCGGCCGCACTCTGCGTTACGCGGAGAACATTATGTCCAGCGGGCGAATGCTGCTGGGCATCATCAACGATCTGCTCGATCTGGCCAAGATCGAGGCCGGCAAGCTGGAGCTGCATCTCGCCTCCGTCGACATGGCTGAGATGGCCAGAAACCTGATCGATTTCATGCGACCGCTGGCGGAGAAAAAGAGCCTGCAACTGGTCGCCGCCGTCCCGGACAACCTGCCCAAGATATATAGCGACGCGGGCCGCATTCAGCAGATCCTGTATAATCTGCTCTCCAACGCCGTCAAATTCACACCCGAGGGCGGTCTCGTCGAGCTGAAGCTGAATGTACTCGAGGATGATCGCATCGCCATCGCGGTGCGCGATACCGGCATCGGCATCCCGCCGGAGAAGCTCTCCGAGGTATTCGAGAAGTTCCGGCAGCTGGACGAGTCCATGACCCGCGAGCACAGCGGAACCGGCCTGGGCCTGGCCATCAGCAAGGAGCTGACCAGCCTCCTCGGTGGAACCATCAAGGTGACCAGTGAGGTCGACAAGGGCTCGGAGTTCACGGTGGTCCTGCCGGTCACGATTCCGGCGGAGACCCCGACGCTGGTCTTCCAGGACATCCGCCTGACATGATGCTCACTCACATGGTCCCCACCGAAGGTGAATCCCGCCGGCCCGGTGAGATCCCGCCGCCGCCGCCCGGACGGCGCCCGTCAAAACGGTTGGCGCTGTTGATCACAAGCCTGGTCCTGGCGATCGTCGGCGCCGAGGCCGCCGTGCGTCTACTGCGACTGGGACCGCCGGTCTATGCCCCGCACCGCTTTGAACCGGGCGGCGGCATTCCCTTCACCCGGATCGAGAACGGCCCCATTGTCTACCAGCCCAACACCGTATTCTGCTCGGTCTACGATCCCGCCGGCGACACACGGGGCTACCTCGGTCCCGACGGCAGGATCAAGTACGAGATCAATCAGTACGGCATGCGCGGGCCGGCCCTCCCGGTTGAGAAAACCCCAGGCGCTTACCGCATCATCTGTCTGGGAGACTCCATCACCTTCGGGGAGGGCGTGCGCTACGCTGACACCTATCCGGCCAGGATGGCCGACCTGCTCGGCGCCGCGATGCCTGGTCGACGAGTCGAGGTGATCAACGCAGGCGTTCAGGCCTACGGCACGAAGGATGAAGCCGCCTTCTTCCTGCTTCGGTGCCTGCGCTTTCAGCCGGATGTCGTCACGCTGGGATTCTTCCTCAATGACGCGACTGCCTACGCGGAAACCATCCGCCAGAATGAGGCCATGACCAGGGACCTCGATCTGTCACTGCCTGCCCGCATCTCGCGAATCTGGGAGATCATCGAGCGGCGCGGCCGTACCGCCGCTCTCCAGGAGGAGTACTTCGAGGCCATTCGCCGAGGTTTCCAGTCGTCCGAGTGGGCTGACTGCCGCGAGGTGCTCAAGGGCTTGCAGCAAGTCGGCCGGGAAGACCGTTTCCGCCTCATCGTCGTGCTGTTCCCGGTGCTCTGGGAACTCGACGGAAGCTATCCGTTTCAGGATATCCACGCCCGCATCGCCGAGGCCTGCCGCGCGGCCGGCTGCGAATTCATTGATTTGCTGCCGGCTTATCGAGGCCGCTGCGCCGAGGATCTGTGGGTGCACCCCACTGACCAGCATCCCAACGAGGTCGCCCACGGTCTGGCGGCAAAGGCAATAGTCGATTATCTGACCAGCCGGGAGCCGCCCGGCGCGCAACCTCCCCCCTCGCGCTGACCATCGTGCTCAGTGACATGACGGTGGCACTTGACGGCGGGAGCCCCGGCCTGAAGCAGGCCACGCATCACGGGAGTCAAGGCGCAGAATCTGCCGCTTGGCTCCGCACGGACCGATATCTTCGCCACCGACAACATTGCGAGGATGGTTAGAGCGAGAATTTCTTCCGCTCTCCCCCACTCAATACTATGCCGGCCGCGCCCCGAAAAGCCACCGTTTATCGGCTCACTTTCGGGGCGCCGAAAATCTTCAGACCTGAAAAGAATTCAGTCCGCTGTGCCGCGCATCGGGGTTGTATACTTTAATGGCCGCCGAGAAGAATTAGGAGCCTGCAATGGCCTCTCTCGACCTTCGACGAATTCTGGCGGGCTGGGAATACGAGCCCAATCAGATCACCGTTCGCAAGATCGTCGGCGATGACGGATCGAACAAAATCCAAATGCGCCTCGATCTGGGCTTGCTCCAGATGGAGGTCACAGGTCGACCCGACGGCCTCAGGCCCTGTAATTGCGAGTCCTGGCTGCACTATTACGAGCATCAGCGAACGCAGTACAACGAGAAGAACGGCACCGACCTGGGCTTCGATCTCGGACCAGAGAGCTGCCAAGCCCTTCGCGAAGAAGCAGTTCAGTATTATCACCGCTATCTGGCCGAGTTCGTCCTGGAAGATTTCGAGGGAGTGGCTCGGGACACGGCCCGGAACCTCCGCGTGCTGGATCTGTGTCGGGACTACGCCCGCGAAGACCAAGACCGCGGCGCCCTGGAGCAATACCGCACCTACCTCATCATGATGCATACCCGGGCGCACGTGCACATGGCCCTGCGAAGAGGCTCGTTCAAGACCGCCCTGGCCCGCGTCAAGGCCGGCCTGCGGATGATCCAGGAAATCATGACCGACTATGGACAGGAAGAGGCCTTTGAAAAGGCCACTGAGGTCATGATTCTCCAGTCGCTGCGTGACGAGATCGCCGCCCGACTGCCCGCCGACCCGCTTGAAAAACTGGAGATCGAGCTGCAGCGGGCCATTGCCGAGGAACGTTACGAGGACGCCGCGGATCTGCGGAACCGCATGGACACGATGCGGGCCCAGCGGAACGTGACGCCCTCTCGCAGACGCAAGAAATAGCTGCGCCGCTCATGCGTTTAGGAACAGTTGGGCGGGTTTCATTCGCCGGGCTGGGCGGATGAAGCCCGCCCAACATTTCCGCCGCCAAAGCTCACACCTCACAACCCTCGACCGTCTTAAGGACCGGGGCCACCGCGCCGCTGCGCAACCCGCTTTGCTGCCGGCGCTGCAAAACTCCGCACCCACCGCAGCTTGACGCACAAACCACTCCGTATCCTCGCGCACTCCGCGGCACCAGGCACAAACGGACTACCGCGTCTTAAGGGCTGCTACGTCTGAACGAGTGTGACAGCTTCGATTGCAAAACAAGGTACTAAAATGCGCCGACAACTGCCGCGTTCGGGCATGTGCGCATGTCTGCTCTCTGCGGTATCGGGACTGCACGGCATGCGGAACTTTTTCGGGAGGAATGGTCATGAAACGAAAAGGACGGCTCATAGTGGCGATGCTCTGCTGCGGCTCGGCAATCATGGTTCTCTCGGTGGAGCCCGCTGTCGTCGGGAACCTGCCGCCGGTCGCGGGAACAACGGGCACGACCGAATCGAACGTCACTTGGTCACCGGCAAGCAGTGGGGGGACCGAAGCGTCCGAGTGTCCACAGATCGACTGGGACAGCTTCACACCGGAGGGCCTTCTCGGGCCGCCAACCGCGTCATTCGGAGCCTGCTGCATCACGACATCCAACGGCACAATGTTCTGCACAATGACAACGGAGCCGCAGTGCCTCACAGCCAGCGGCGTCTTCCGTGGCGTCGGCACGACCTGCCGTGAGAATCCGTGCAGCAACCAGGCCCCTCAGACCGGCGCATGTTGCATCAGCACACCCATCGGCCTGCGCTGCATCATGACGACAGCGACGCGTTGTGCCCGCAGCAACGGCATGTTCCAGGAAGTCGGCACGCAATGCAGCGAGAATCCCTGCGACATCCCTCCGCCCCAGGTCGGCGCCTGCTGCGTGATCATGCCGAATCGGGCCTTCTGCATCGTGACCGACGAACAGATATGCACGTCCCACCAGGGTATCTTCCACGGCGATGGCACGGAATGCAGCCTCGACCTCTGCAGCCCCTCGCCGAGCGACGTGGGGGCCTGTTGCGTTACTGCCTCAAGCGGAGCAGGGCTGTGCATCATGGCCACGGAGGGATTCTGCACGGAGCAGAAGGGTACGTTCATGGGAGTGGGATCGCAATGCAACACCAATCCGTGCAACCTGCCGCCTCCGCCCCCGCCGTCGCAGACCGGGGCATGCTGCTTGACATCCGCGGACGGCATACCTTCGTGCGTGATGACGACTGAGCAGAGATGCGCGCAGCAGAGCGGCACCTTCACGGGCGTGGGCACGCTGTGCAACACCAACCCGTGCAACCTCCCGCCGCCTCAGCCGCCCCAGGTCGGGGCTTGCTGTCTAAAGTCCCCGGGCGGCACGGCCTCCTGCGTCACAATGACCGAGCAGATGTGCGCTCGACAGAACGGAACCTTCATCGGCGTGGGCACGAACTGCGGCAACAATCCGTGCAACCTGCCGCCGCCGGCTGTAGGAGCCTGCTGCATGCAGAGCATGCACCAGCAGCGATGCACCGTCCTGTCGGTCGATCAGTGCGCGGCGCATATGGGCCGGTACCTCGGCGACGGCACGACCTGCTCGGCGACAGCCTGTTCACCGTAGCGGAATGATCCATCGTCGTGCCCTGTTACCCCTCGCTGCGCGGGCGAACTCGCTTCTCGCTCCCCAGCGATGAAGTTTGCTCAGCATTCACGGAGAAAATACAATCGCCGCCATGACGGAGAGCCGAGACCACAGGGCAAGCAGGCGGACCCGGCCAAGGGTCGGGAACGGCCGGAAGGCAAGAAGGACGAGAGAATGAACCCGGAAGCGATGCAGCCCTTCGGCAAAGCGCTTCTCGCCTACTTCGAGGGCGACACCGCAGCCGAATTGACCATCCGCAGGGATGATGGCCGGGAAACGCCCCTTCCCGTCAGTTGGTTTTTCCGTGACGCGTCTCGATTCACGCCTGTGGATCGAGCCGCCTTGGAGCATTGCGCGGGGCGCGTATTGGACGCAGGCGCCGGAACCGGATTGCACAGCCTGGTCCTCCAACAGAGGGGCCTGCGCGTAGTCGCCATCGATGTCAGTCCTCACGCTGTGACCGTCATGAAACGACGAGGCCTGACAGAAGTGCGATCCGCTGACGTCCTCGAATTCCAGGGCGGGCCGTTCGACACTCTTCTGATGATGGGTCACGGAATCGGCATGGTCGAAACGATCGACGGTCTGGACCGGTTCCTGGCTCACGCCCGCAGCCTGATCGCGGAAAATGGACAGATCCTGCTGGACTCAATGGACGTGCGGGTCACGGATGACGCCGGCAATCTGGCCTACCAGGAAGCCAACCGGAAAGCCGGACGGTACATCGGAGAAATCCGGATGCAGTTCGAGTTCCGCAGGCAGCAGGGGCCTGTTTGCGGCTGGTTGCAGGTGGACAGTGATACGCTGACGGATCACTCCGCCCTGGCCGGCTGGCGATGCGCGATTATCCATCGCGAGACAGACGGTAATTACCTGGCTCGGCTGACCCAGAGAAGGCGGCCCTGACGATTTACTCGACGACCAGACAGACCCAGCGGTCCTTCAATCAACCGTGTCGCTGGAGCGAAATCTCGTGTACAACAGCCGCTCTGACAGGAGACCGCCCATGAATGATGCAACAACCACGGTCAACGATCTCCGGCAAGCCGTCGGAAATTTCGTCAAGGAGCGCGACTGGTCACAGTTTCACAGCCCCAAGAATCTGTCCATGGCGATCGCGATCGAGGCGGCTGAGCTGATGGAGCACTTTCAGTGGCTCAGCACCGAGGAGTCCATCGCCGTTCGGGAATCGCCCGTCGACTTGCAGCAGGTTCGCGAGGAACTCGCGGATATCCTGTGCTTCTCGCTGTCCCTGGCAAACGCCCTCGACATCGACGTCTCATCGTCGGTCCGAGACAAGATAGTCAAAAATGCGTTGAAGTACCCCGCCGAGAGGTTCCGCGGACGGTTCCGATGACGACCCAGGAATAAGGCTACTCAGTCGGAAGCCGTTCGAGAATTCCGCTGGCCGTGGTCACGCACCGTCCCCCGATCCGGACGTGCCGCTTGCCGCTGGCTGTGTCAGTTACCACCACGCGTACAACGCCTGCGCTGCCGCCACCTTTTGCTTGGGCGCAGAGGAAATCGGCGGTCCCCCCCACCATCGGCACAAGCCCGCTGTTGACCAGGTGCAGGCCGAGCGGACCGTGAACGGAGCCCGTCACAGGATCTTCGTCGACGCCGGCGGCGGGAGCGAAGAATCGCGACTGCACGGCCGTCGCCGCGGAGAGCACATTGGTAGTCGTCACGCACACGCCCCGGATCCGCTCCTTGCTACAGTAGCGAGCGAGCTCGGCCATAGAAGGCTGCAGCCCCAGGAGCGTCGGCAGCTCGCGCACACCGAGGATGACGTCATCGTCCTGCGTGCGAATCGCCGGGATCGCCGGATCGACCGCCTCCACCGGCAGGTTGAGATACTTGGCCAGCGTGGGAACGACGACGGGCCCGCGCTTCGGCTCGCAGTGCGGCATATCCAACCAGATGGTGTAGGCGCCCTGATCGCCATGCCGCTCGGTGCGAATCGTCAGCACGCCGGACTTGGTCTCGATCGGCAGTACCGTCCCGGGCTCCTTCAAGGCATGAGCAAAGCGGCCGGTTTCCAGAAGCGCATGGACGGCCCCGAGCGTGGCATGACCGCAGAAGCCGACTTCGCAGCCCGGTGTGAACCAGCGGAAGCGCACGGCGGCATCGCGAACCGTGGGTTCGAGAATGAACGTCGTCTCACTGGCGTTGAACTCCCGGGCGATAAGCTGCATCTGACGATCGGACAGTCCATCGGCCTTCAAAATGACGCCCGCGACGTTGCCTGAGTAAGGCGAGATGGCGAAGGCATCAACGAGCTTGAACTCGAGGTTTTCTGGCATGGGTCACCCAGGAGGTAAATATAGCGGAGGGATGGGTGTCATGCACGCCGCGCGAAGGCAACGAGATTGTCCGCGGAAAGAGAGGCCGCACTGCTCGCCGTGGAAAGGCCGGCGAACCGGTCTACCGCCCGAACTGCTTCATCGAGCGCCACGGGCAGCTTCGTGCGCAGCGCCGCCCATGGCTTCCTCGCCCCCCGGCGAGCCAGGCGTCGACTGAGGCGCCAGCCCAGAACGCGAGGGAGCTTCCCAATGACGGCCTGGACTTCCGGTCGGTCGGCCCAGGACTCATAGCGATAATGTGTGTAGCTGGCCATGCGGATCTCTTCGAAACCGCAGTCTCGCAGCAACCGGGCCAGCGAACTCGCGTCGAAGAGGTTGATGTGAAACTTATTCAGCCCCACCCAGCGCGAGCCGCCCACCCACCGCCAGCGGCTCCCCCAGTTCGGCGTATCGACGCAGACGAGCCCGCCGGGGGCCAGGGCCGCGGCGATATCATGGAGGAACTCTCGCGGCTGCGGGACGTGCTCGATGACGTCGCCGAGGAAGGCCACATCGAAAGGCGGCAGCGTCCCCCGAAACTGGGGCAGCGATCCGGCCCGGAAATCGAGATGGAACCGCTCCGCCGCCTGGCTGACCGCTTCAGCGGAGACGTCGAGGCCGGTCACTCGCCAACCGCGCGACGCGCCCAGCGCCGTAAGATGCCCGAGGGCGCAACCGACGTCGAGCAGCCGCTTGCCCCGATCACTTTCCCACCCCAACAGATGCACGACGTACTGCTGAACCGCCCGACCCCATCGTTGAATCTCGTCCTCGGCAAAGACGTAGTAGGCCGCGCCGTACAGGTCATCGAGTTCTTCGCGGGTGTACCGCGGATACTGTTGCACCAGCCCGCAATCCATACAGCGATAGAGATCGAATGGCCGCTGCCGCCGGTCCGCCTCGAGGACCCGCAGCGCGGGGGGCTGCACGCGGCCGCAGCCCACGCAGCTCAGCCGATCGCTGGTTCGCTCTTGTCGGTCGATGGCCATGATTTCCGAGCCGGCGAAGCTGGACAAATCGACACCACTTCCAAGTTCGTCGTCGACCACTTGCGGGCCGACAAAGCCGCGGCCGGGGTCCGCGCGATGCCACGCACACTGGCCGCTATAAAAGATATCGACAGAATGACTCCGGCGAAATTTCCCCAAGGAGCAGATTGGCCCCCGAGATGAGGGCGATTGACCGCGGCAACGGCGTCTTCTACCGTAACTGCCGGCCGCATCGTCGATTCATGCGGCCGGGAGCCTGTCGCCAGTGTCCAACAGACATCTCAACGTGCTGAGGACCGTCGTCGACCTGCCTACAGCCCCGTTTGTTGAGGGCTACGTCGCCGAATTCATCCGTCGTTTCGTGGCCCGGCGGCCCAGCCTGAGGCTGCGGTCGGACCAGTTCGGCAACTTGCTGGTCAGGTACGCGCCCCGAGGAAGGATCAAGGCCCAGGGTCGCCAGCGACCGATCCTCTTCGCCGCCCACATGGACCACCCGGGCTTCATTGCTCGACGGATGATCGACGACACCCGCGTGTACGCCGAGTGGCGCGGCTGGGTGCAGGCTCGCTACTTCCTGCACGAGAAGATCGCCTTCTATTCCGGCGGGGAATGGATCCCGGCGACCATCGAGAAGGTCCTTCCGTACAAACCTCGTGCGATCGCCAAGCGGTTCGCGTCCCGCAGGAAGCCCTCGCAGGCGGACGTTCCGCCCAAGGCAATCCTGGCCGTGTCAAAGAGGCCGGTGACAGCCGGCAGCCCCGGGATGTGGCGCTGCCGCGACGCGTCCATCCGAGGTCGGCGACTGCACTGCCGGGCGAGCGACGATCTCTCCGGCGTGGCGAGCATCCTCTGCGCCCTCGAGGAGATTGATCGCCGCGGCATCCGCTGCCCCTGCTACGCGCTATTCACCCGCGCGGAAGAAGTCGGCTTTGCCGGCGCATTGACCGCCGTGGACGGCAAGACCATCCCGAAAAACGTGATCGTTGTCGCAGTGGAAAACAGCAAGGCCATTGCCGGCGTGGCCCTCGGAGACGGGCCGGTGCTTCGGGTGGGCGACAAGGCAACGGTGTTCTCACCCGCGGCGACGGCGTATTGCCAGGTCGTGGCCGAAAAACTGGCTCAACGGGACAAGACCTTCCGCTTCCAACGCAAGTTGATGGACGGCGGGACCTGCGAGTCCACGGCGTACTGCCTATACGGTTACTGCGCCACGGGCATCTGCCTGCCACTCGTCAACTATCACAACATGGACACAGAAGCCCGCCGCATCGCCCCTGAATCCATCGATGTGCGCGACTTCCTGAACCTCGTACGATGGTTCGTGGCCTTGGCGGAAAGCCCCCTCAAGCTCGAGATCGACAACAGCCAACGCGGCTTGAGCAAGCGGCTGAACTCGCTGCTGAGACGGCATCGGTGTCGGTTGCTTAAGACCTCGGCGGCTGCCGCCGTAGCGGGCCGGCCCCACGGGCGGCCAGCCCGAGCTCGGCAAGATCGTTGACAGCTCTCTCATTTGAGATCAAACGGTCCGCCAAAGGCCCCTCGGAAATGGCCGTCGGGTCGCCGGCATCCTCCAACTCGATGGGACCGGCCGTCCGACTCGCCTCCCAACCCTGCCTGCGCCGTTGTTCAGCCTTGAGGAGCACGAATGCCCCCAGCAGCATGACCAGACCGCTGCCCCATTGCTCCGCCGTCAACTTCTCGCCGAAGAGTGCCATGGAGCCGGCCGCGCAAAGAAACGGCGCCAGTTGGATGATGCCGGAAGCGATCGCCACCCCCAGTCTGGCGATGGCTGCATAGTAGAAAACGTGGCCCAGGGCGATGCCGATCAAGGCCGAGGAGACCAGCAGAAACCAGTTGAAGAAGCTCATCTCAAAGACGCACATTCCCTTCGTCGGACTCTCGATGACCATCATCCCAACCAGGCCCACCGCTGTATAAAGGGAGATCGCGGCAAAGGACGTCATCGCCGGAATACCCCGCATCCAGTAGCGGACCGCCAGCCCGTACAGGCCGAAGAAGGCGCCGGCACATACGCCCAGGATGATGCCAACAGCCGCGCCGCCCACGATCGGAGCAGCGCCCAGGAAGATCGTTCCTGTCGAGCCCCCGACGACCAGGATCATGCCCACCCAAAACAGCGGGCTCCGAACCAGCGGCCGCTCATCGGCGAACAGCAACAGGGCCCCTGCAGTAGAGAACAGGGTCGAGACTCGCATCAAGAATCCGGCCAGTCCCGCTCCGATGTAATACGGCGTCAGCGCGAAGCACGCCTGGCCTACGCAGTTGAACACCGCCGGCCAGAGTGCCCGTCGCCAGATACCCTCCGGCAGCGTGCCCCGCCGCCCCCCTACCACCAGCAGCGGCAGCCAAAGCAATGCCGAAATGCCGTAGCGCCAGCCGTTGGAGGTCCAACCGTCCATGTAGGGGGAGAGCTGCTTCAGAAACAGCAGGATGCTGGCCCAGCCGACCAGGGTGGCGACCACATAGACCACGCCGGCGGCGCTGTGCGTGGGGCGGTTTTCCGTCATCCCCGGAGTCTAGCGGGGTGGAATGATTTCAGCACGACCCTTTCCGCCGTCGGCGGCGCGGACTATGATCCCGCTGTTGAGGCCGGAAACCCAAACATATCAGGAGGCTACACCATGCGTAGGGCAAAGATCACGGTCATCGGCGCCGGGAACGTGGGAGCGACGTGTGCCCACTGGGCGGCAGCGAAAGAGCTGGGAGACGTGGTCCTCTTGGACATCATCGAGGGAATGCCCCAGGGAAAGGGATTGGACTTGCGAGAGGCGTCGCCAATCGAGAAGTTCGACGCCAACATCATCGGTACGAACAGCTACGCCGACACCGCGGGCTCCGACGTGGTCATCATCACCAGCGGCATCGCCAGAAAGCCGGGCATGAGCCGTGACGACCTGCTGGCAACGAACATGAAAATCGTCCGCGGCGTCACCGAGGAGGCCGTGAAGGTCAGCCCGGACGCGATGTACATCATCGTCTCCAATCCGCTGGACGCGATGGTCCACACCGCATGGAAGGCATCCCGGCTCCCGACGCACCGGATCGTCGGGCAAGCCGGCATCCTCGATACGGCCAGATACCGCACATTTATCGCCATGGAGCTGAATTGCAGCATTGAGGATACCACGGCGGTGCTGATGGGCGGGCACGGAGATGACATGGTGCCGCTGCCGCGATACACCAGCGTGGCCGGTATCCCTGTGACCGAGCTGATCCCGCCCGACCGGCTGAACGCCATCATCGACCGAACTCGCCGGGGAGGCGGTGAGATTGTCAACCTGCTCAAGACGGGCAGCGCCTATTATGCACCCGCCGCGGCGACGGTGCAGATGGCCGAGGCGATCATCAAGGACAAGAAACGCATCCTGCCGTGTGCGGCGTACTGCGACAAGGAGTACGGCGTCGGCGGCTATTTTGTCGGCGTGCCATGCCTCCTGGGCCGCGGCGGGATGGAGAAGGTAATCGAGCTGAAGCTGACGGCCGAGGAGCGGAAGCCGTTCGAGGTCAGCGTGGCCCATGTCAAGGAATTGGTGGCCTGGGTGGAGCAGCATTGGGGATGAGGTTGTATAGACGCACCTGAGAAGCACGTTACAATGCCAGCATGAGCCGATCGCAGCGCCGCAAGTGGGCCTCGCGAGTAGCCGTGTGCGCGCTGTGCCTGTCGATCGTCTTGTGGCTAGCAAGCATCACTTTTGTGATCTGCTACTACCGGGATGAATTCGGGGGCAGCGTCGGGGCAGGAAGCATACAGATTTACTGGGGGTACTACTCCGTTCGTGGTGCGCAATTCATGCCCCAGATGTTCCGGCCCTCCCGCGAGTCTCCTCCCTTACAGGATCTTCGCACTCTGTATGAATCGAACGGTTGGAAACCGAAAGTGTGGTTCCTTGCCATACGCCCGAGGATACTCCTGAGCAGGGCGTTCTGGCGTAGTGACTGGCTGGGGTTCTGCCTGCCGGCCTACAAATCGCGAAACAACGGCCCCTACCCGGGCCAGCCAGCCAGCACCGCGCATTGGCTGACGGTCCCTGTGCTCTGGATCGTGCTTGCGGCCGCGATCGCCTGCTTCCAGATAGCGCATAGCCGGCGACGCTTCCGGGGCACCATCTGCCAGGAATGTGCCTACGAGCTGCGCGGGAATGTGAGTGGAGTGTGCCCCGAGTGCGGAACCAGGATACCTGGGTTCATCAGAGCAAGTTTAGGCGCTGAGGCCGGAAGCCGCGTCACGCCCGGGCCGTTTTCGCCGCGCCAGTGCCGATCAGCGACAGCATACGATCCAGCGACAAGCGGGCAAGCGTGCGGGTCTCAGGATCGACTCTGATGAGATTGACGATGCGGCCTTCCGCCAGCTCGTCCAGGCACCACAGCAGGTGCTTCAGGTCGATCCGGTACATCGTCGTACACAGGCATTGAATGCCCGACAAGAGGCGAACCGTCTTCACGCCCTCGTAGCGCTTGGCCAGACGGTGCACCAGGTGAACCTCCGTCCCGACCGCCCACTTGGAGCCGGGCTCGGCCGCGTCGATCGTCTTCAGGATGAACTCGGTGCTGCCGGCCAGATCCGCCTTCTGAACCACCGTCCAGTCACACTCAGGATGGACGATCACCTTGAACTCGGGGTCCAGGGCCCGGATATCGTCGATTTGCTTGGCGGTAAAGAGCTGATGGACGCTGCAGTGGCCCTTCCAGAGCAGGATCGTCGCCTGGCGGATCTGCTCGTCCGTCAGCCCGCCGCCGGGCTTCCGGAAATCGTAAACCGCCATCGACTCCAGCGGCCAGCCCATGTCGTAGGCGGTGTTCCGGCCCAGGTGCTGATCGGGCAGGAACAAAACTTTCCGCTGGCCCGTCGCTCGCTCGGGCCGCTCATCGGCCAGGGCCCACTCCAGCACCCGCCGGGCGTTGGAACTGGTACAACAGGCCCCGTCGCGGCCCCCGCAAAAGGCCTTTACCGCCGCAGAAGAATTCACGTAAGTGATAGGAATGATCGTCGCGTCGGTTACGGACGTGAGATGCTCCCAGGCATCCTCGACGTGGTCGATATGGGCCATGTCCGCCATGCTGCAACCAGCACTCAAATCCGGGAGGATCACTTGGACCGATTCGTCGGTGAGGATGTCGGCCGACTCCGCCATGAAGTGCACGCCGCAGAACACGACGTATTTCACATCCTTTTGCGCGGCTGCAAGTTGGGACAGCTTGAAGCTGTCGCCGGTGTAGTCTGCCAGCTCAATGATCTCGTCCTGCTGGTAGTGGTGGCCGAGGATGACTAACTTCTTCCCGAAAAAAGACTTGCGCTCACGGATCCTCCGGGCCAACTCGTCGGGCGCGAGGTCGGTGTACTTCGGTGGTAAGGGTGGTTGGTAGAGCATCTGATCCGTCGCCTCACATCGAGATTCTAGTCGGAGGAGTCCAAGCCGCAACAGCATCCCGCCTCGGCCCGCGTCCACGGAGCAATCGGCTTAACCATCGAGAAATCATAAGCATGCGCTCCTAGACGGCAGAAATTGTTGTGCGGTTGATGTTGCCCATCTCATACGCCAACGTATGCCATATCAACGAGTTACGGCGGAATGCCCATCACCGGTGGCCTTTTCTTCGTTTTCCGCAAGTATTTCGTTGCCGCTCAGACGTATACGCAGATATAATCGCGTTTAGCCGGGTGTCCGGCTTGTTCGCGGGCTGGAAATAGTCTCGAAGTGGAAGATATGGACAAGGACGCTCAATTGGAACTCGGGTTGACAAAGCAGCGAAGCACCGACCTCAGCTTCTTTCTCTATAAGCGTGCCCTGCATCCGGAGCTGTTCCACATCTACCTGGACAAGCATATTGCCTACGGTAATTTCCAAGCGGACATCTGGATCACCGGACTGGGGCATCTGGTGACCCTGCAGAGCAACGGCTCAATGGTCACCGAGCTCACCGCCGTCCCCAGCGAGCTCTTGACTGACCGCAGCCTGGTCACGCAATTCCGCTACCGCGGAGAGCGCGACTTTACTTACCGGTTCAACGACAGCATGCGGTACATCTTCAGCAGCCAGGTTGAAGAGACAACGGAACATATTTTCCGCACAACCTACCGCGATCTCGTACGTTACGCCAAGAAAAAGGGGCTGTTCGTCCCGTATGAGCAGTGGGCCACGGCCGGCCTTGAGCCGTTCACGTTCATTGACTACGAGACCCGGCAGCACGAGCTTCACATTCACGCCTATCATGCCTTCCCGGGCGAATGGCGGTTTCTGCGAACCCAGTCTATCTTCGAAACCGCTCCTGCCGCACGAAAGCCGAGATGATGCGCGAAGGCTCGTTCCACAGGTCGCTTGACGAATTAATCTGTGTAGCCCAAAAGTGACTCACTGTCGAACTCGGCAGCCGTTTGCGATCGCCCGGCAAGGGAAACGTGGATTCTCCCGCATTGAAACCGAGGACCGTCAAAATGCACTCTGCTCACCGCGGCACCTCGCCGCGTGCCACCAAATGGTCGATTCTGCTCGCCATGCTGACGCTGGCGTTTATCAGCGTTTGTGCGGTTTGCGTCAGATACCACCCGCAGTGGCCCGAGGGGAAGGTCACCACCCGGCCTGCCGACAGCGGGGCGGTCGAGAAATCATATGTCCTGGACGCCGGTTCAAAGGCCAGCTACACCCAGCGCATCGAGAACGGCCGGGTCACCGCCTTGCTGTTTGACGACAACGGCGATGGCGTCCCCGACGAGACGGTCAGCTTGCTCAGCGACCATCCTGATTGGCCGCACTTTCTGATCATCCTCGACGGCGTTCCCTTCGACGTCGTCGAGGCCACGTACAACGAGGGACATTTCCGGCTCTTCCCCCCGCCTGTCCGGGTGGTCAGCGTGTTTCCGGCAATGACCGACGTCGCCCTGTCGCGGGTCTTTCACACCAAGCCATGCTTTGGCGGCGAGGCCCAGTATTTCGATCGGGCCAAGAACCGCCTCAGCGACGGGGACAGCGTGTACCTGAGCGGCAAGAACGCCCCGTGGCTGCCGTTCGTCGACTATGCGGCTCCGCAGAGCGTAGCGATCAGAACCTACATCGATCCGCTGTCGGTCTTCTCTGAGGAACTGCGAGGAATGCAGACGCTGTTCGAGAAGGCCGACGCGCCTCAGGCCAGTGGTTACTCCATCGGCACGGCCGGGCTCGGCACGCGCGGCGGCGAAAAGGCCATGCGGGAGTACCTCGTCGAGGTCGAGAAACTGGTCGAGCGGATCACGTATGAACGCCGCGGACGCGTCCGTTTCAGCCTGACCGCCGACCATGGCCAGACCATGCAGCAAGAGACTCCGATCACTTTCGACAAACCGCTGGAAGATGCGGGCTTCAAGCTGACCAGCAGCATTCACGGGAAGAACGATGTCGTCGTGGTGACGTACGGAATAGTCACCCTCGTCGCGCTCAGCACCGATCGGCCCGAGGCGGTGGCCGATGCCCTTGTCGCCGCACCGGGAGCGGATCTTGTCACCTACAAGGAGCAAGACGGTGTGATCGTGCGGAACGCGGAGGCCAGCGCGATCGTCCGCAAATCCGGCGACGGGTACGTCTATGAGCCGACCAAGGGAGATCCCCTCGAACTCAATCCGATCATCGAGCGCCTTCGCGCCGCCGGACAGGTCAGCGCTGACGGTGTTATCGCCGACCGGCCGCTGCTCGCGGCCACAGCGACGCACAAGTATCCCGACCCCTTGCACCGCCTCTGGGACTGCTACCACGGATTGGTCCAGAACCAGGCGGACGTGATCGTCTCACTCAAGCCGGACGCATGTCACGGGCGAAAGCTCTTCTACCTGGTGGTCAATCCGGTGGCCAGCACGCACGGCGGACTTGATTACCGCGGGAGCGTCACCTACCTGCTGAGCACCGCCAAATCGACGCCGCTGCCGGCAGTCATGCGATCCGAGGATGTGCTGGATGCCATCGGCTGGGAGCTGAAGGCGGACAATGCCGCGGTCGAGCAGCAGTAGGTTCGCCGTGGCGAGGCGGCCCGCGATCGGAGCTCCCCCGTCATTCTCATTCTGGGCGCGGCTCAGGCCGCAAGGCGCTATTTTGCTGTCGCGGGCTTGCTCGGTGGTTTGAGCAGAAGGGCCAATACCGCCGCGAATATGCACGCCACACCCGCGATGATGAAAGCCGGATACCAAGCATTCAACGCCGCGTTCAGGGCTGAAGCTCGATCGGCCGCGCCCTGGATCGCCGCCTTTCCGGCCGTCTTGAACAGCCCCGCCATAATCGGGCCCACGATGCCCCCCACGCCATAGGCGGTAAACATCCAGCCGTAGTTCTTGCCCACATTCTTATTGCCGAAGAAGTCCGCCGTAACCGCCGGGAAGAGGGCCAGTGCGCCGCCGAAGTTGAAGCCAACGCTGGCAGCACCCAGGAACAGCAGGGCCTTTGTGCCGCCCATGTGGAAGAAGACCAGTTGCGTAACGCCCTGGAGCAGGAACATCAGGATGATCGCGGGCTTCCGGCCGATGGCATCCGAGATGAACCCCCATGCGATGCGGCCAAACGCATTCAGGATGGGCAGGAATACGCCGGCGGCTGTTGCCGCCAGGGCGGAGGCCGCCTCGATGGTCAGACCGGAACGGGCTTGCAGGGCGTCTATTGCGAACAACTGAATGATGCCGAGGACCATCAGGCCCGGCAAAGCCCCGCAGACATACATCACCCACAGCATCCAGAACTGCGGAGTGGCGAGCATCTGGCCGGATTCGAAATCGACCACCGGTCGCGTTGCCGCCTTGCCGCCTCCGGCAGCGGCGCCGGTCCAGCCTGCGGGCGCCCATCCGGCCGGCGGGTTCTTCATCCAAATCGAGCCCAGCATGATGAGAACGAAATAGGCAACACCGTAAGCCATGAATACGTTGGACACGCCGCCGAACTTGATCAGCAACGCACCGGCGCCAGGATCGGCCAGCTTGATCCAGATCAGGGCGCCGAAACCAAACCCAGCCACGGCGAAGCCGGTGGCCAACCCTTTCTTGTCCGGGAACCACTTGACGCAGCAGGCGATGGGCACAACGTACGCCAAACCGATGCCGGCGCCGCCAATGAGCCCTACGGTCGCCAGGATGCCGGGAAACATCTGGCCCGGCATGAACCGTTCGACCAACCCGGCCAGCACATAGCCGATGGCCAGTATCAGGCCGCCTACCCGCGAAACAAATGTCGGTCCGACTTTCACCTGCCACCGCCCGCCGATGATCGTGAACACGGCGAACGTCGCCAAGCCGACCGAAAAAACGATCTGCGTCTGGGCGTCAGAGAAATTGAACGGCGCCTTGACCAGGACCTTGGTGAATACCGACCAGGCGTAAATGGCGCCAAGACAGAGTTGAATCAACACCCCCCCGAAAACCACCATCCAGCGATTCATGACTTGCGGTCGTACCGCGGGGCTACTGCTGTTGCTCACTTCTCTTTCTCCTCTGCCAGATGGGCAGGTACGGCGACTCGAGATCGCGGTAGTGTGCGGGATTGTCAGGCCTCTGCCAAGAGGCAATTCAGCCCTCGGCACGCACGGGCACAGCCGTCCAAGGCCACGATGATCCCTCAGATCCCCGCCCAGGCCGACCTTTCCAAGCGCACAGGCACTTCCTGGTTGCGGTTGAGACGGGTGGTTGACTAAGCTCCCAACACATGACGGAAACGACATCCATACCTGACAGCGATCCCGCGGAGACCCAGGAATGGCTGGACTCAATGCTGGCCGTCGTGCAGCGACAGGGCCACCAACGGGCCGAATTCCTGCTGGAGACGTTGCGGGACTGGGCTCGTTCGCGTGGCATCTCCATCCCCTACAACGTCAACACGCCGTACGTCAATACCATCAGCGCCGACGCCCAGCCGCCTTATCCCGGCGACCGCGACATCGAACGCCGCATCAAGAGCTATGTCCGTTGGAACGCCATGGCCATGGTTGTGCGCGCCAACCGCCGTTGCCCCGGAATCGGCGGGCACATCTCGACCTTCGCCAGTTGCGCGGCCCTCTTTCAGGTCGGCTTCAACCACTTCTTCCGGGCCAACACCGAGGATGCCACGGGCGACCAGATCTACTTTCAAGGCCACGCCGCGCCCGGCGTCTATGCCCAGGCCTTCCTCGAAGGACGGATTGAAATCGAGCAGATGAACAACTTCCGCCGCGAGTTGGCCCCCGGCGGCGGGCTGTCCAGCTACCCGCACCCCTGGCTCATGCCGCGCTTTTGGCAGTTTCCCACGGTTTCCATGGGCCTCAGCCCGATCACCTCGATCTATCAAGCCCGCTTCAACCACTACCTCATGGATCGCGGCCTGGCCGACACCAGCCGCTGCAAGGTGTGGGCCTTTCTGGGCGACGGTGAAATGGATGAGCCGGAGGGCCTGGGAGCCATCACGCTGGCGTCGCGAGAGTGTCTCGACAACCTGATCTGGGTCATTAACTGCAACCTCCAACGGCTGGACGGCCCTGTTCGCGGCAACGGCAGCATCATCCAGGAGTTGGAGGCGGCGTTCCTCGGAGCAGGCTGGAACGTCATCAAGGTGCTCTGGGGAACGGACTGGGACCCGCTTTTTGCCGCCGACCACGACCACCTCCTGCCGGTCCGCATGGCCGATGTCGTCGACGGGCAGTGGCAGCGTTACACCGTGGAATCCGGCGCCTACATCCGCAATCATTTCTTCGGCACCGATCCTCGCCTTCAAGCCCTGGTGCGGGACCTTAGCGACAGGCAATTAGAGAAACTCCGGCTCGGCGGGCATGATCCGGCCAAGATCTACGCGGCGTTCAAAGCCGCTGTAGAGCACCGCGATCAACCGACGGTCATTCTGGCGCGGACCATCAAGGGCTATGGCCTCGGGGAGGCGGGCGAAGGCCGAAACATCACCCATCAGCAGAAGAAGCTCAACGAGAAGGAGCTGCGCGAATTCCGCGACCGCTTCGACGTGCCCGTCTCCGACCAGGAGCTGTTGGACGCCCCCTTCTGCCGGCCTCCTGAGGGAAGCCTCGAACAAAAGTACTTGTTGGAGCACCGGGCGGCTCTCGGCGGATTCGTGCCGCAGCGAATCATCCGCGCCCAGCCGCTACGGACGCCATCGGAGACCCTGTTCGAGGAATTCACCAAGGGCAGCGGCGGCCGGGCGGCGTCCACGACGATGGCCTTTGTTCGGATGCTCTCCAAGCTGCTCCAACACAAGCGGCTGGGCCCGTTGATCGTCCCCATCATCCCGGACGAAGCCCGTACATTCGGCCTGGAAGCTCTTTTCCAGAAATACGGCATCTACGCACACTCCGGCCAGAAGTACGAGCCGGTTGACAGGCACACGCTGCTGTACTACCGCGAGGAAAAATATGGCCAGATCATCGAGGAAGGCATCACCGAGGCCGGCGCGATGGCGTCGTTTACCGCCGCGGGCACAGCCTACGTCACCCACGGGATCAACATGATCCCGTTCTACATGTACTACTCCATGTTCGGCTTCCAGCGGGTCGGCGATCTTGTCTGGGCCTTTGGCGACCTCAGCGGACGCGGCTTCCTCTTGGGAGCCACATCCGGTCGAACGACGCTGGCGGGGGAAGGTCTCCAGCACCAGGACGGCCACAGTCACGTCCTGGCGTCGACCGTGCCGAATGTGCTCACTTACGATCCGGCCTACGCCTACGAGCTGGCCGTGCTCATCCGCGAGGGAATTCACCGCATGTACGAGCGTCAGGACCGCGTGTTCTATTACATCACGCTGGGCAACGAGCCCTACGCGATGCCGCCGATGCCCGAGGGCGCCGCCGACGGCATCGTCCGCGGCCTGTATCGATTCCGGCGGGGAGAACGCAAGAAGAACTGGCCGCGCGTCCACCTCTTCGGCAGCGGCTCGATCCTGAACGAAGCCCTGCGGGCACAAGACATCCTTGCGGAGAGGTTCCGCGTTTCCGCTGACGTGTGGAGCGTCACAAGCTACCAGCAACTACGGAATGACGCTCTGTCCGCGGAACGATGGAATCGACTTCACCCCGGGCAAGAGCCGCGAAGGGGCTATCTTGCCAAGCTGCTGGAAGGCGAACCCTACCCCGTCGTGGCGGCGACAGACTACATGAAAATTGTCGCCGATCAGGTCGCTCCGTGGACCCCCGCAGGGCTCACCGCGCTGGGCACGGACGGCTTCGGACGAAGCGACTCTCGCGAAGACCTCCGACGATTCTTCGAAATCGACGCCGAATCGATCGTTGTGGCGGCGCTGTCCAGTCTGAGCAGGTCCGGCCAGGTCGAACCCGATCAGATCTCCGCGGCAATCCGCGAATTCGGCATCGATCCGGACCGCCCGGACCCTGTGGTGTCGTAAGAGGGTGGGGCACTTTATGAGTCGGTGTACGCGGGGGCACCGCCTGCAGGGTGACTATCTGACGACGACGATCTGACACATCACAAACTTGGACCAATCGGCGATCTCAGCTATAATATGTTGTTCCTGCGCAGGGGATGGTGGTGCGCCCGGCGAGCAGAGGGGGTCGTTGTTGCATTGACCGATATGACCCGTCGATAGGTATCCTGGGCGCGTGGGGGTAAGCGTGCGCGCTCCATAAGCCCCGGGCGGCCGACGGGAGGCTTCGGCGTCCACGCAGGCGACATGGGCGAGGAGTTGCTGTTGAGCTACTTGAGATGCTACCAGATCCTAGGACTGCAACCCGGCGCCAGCGCCGAGCAGGTTCACCGCGCATACAAGCAACTCGCCTTGCGGTATCACCCGGATCGGTCGGTGGGCGATCCCGACAGCCACAGAATCTTCTGCCAAGCCACCGAGGCTTACTCGCGCCTGAAAAACGCCCTGTTCGCCCATGCAAGACTGCGAAACGTGGGATTCTGCCCGAAATGTGAACAAGTCGCGGAGCTTTACCAGGGCATGGATCGCCGGCACTATTGCGCTACCTGCCTGCTCCACAGCCGGCGCCGGTTTCTGCCGCTGCCGAGCTTCCAGAAAGTACGATGCATCGTGGCAATCACCCTCCAGGGTCTGGCCCTGTACTGCGTGATCGTGTCCACGCTTACGGGCGACTGGCTGCCTGGCGCCGCTGCCGTCCTCTTCGCGCTCGCCGCCATGTGCGCCCTGGCGGTCAATTTCCTGACTGCTGATTTGATCGAGCGGTGACCCCCGTCTCCGGCTCTCAAACCGTCTGAGGACATCCTGTAACGCCCCTGACACGACAGAGTCGCGCCTGCACTGCCCCAAATGACGGCAGGGATGGCAGTCGCGTTAGGAAACGACCGCCATCCCTGGAGTCCGGAAGGAAGAGGAGGGACATGTACTACTACGTCGCCTCCCTTCCTTTGGTTCGCTCAATCGTGAATTTTCTGCACAAACGGGCCTGGCGCGCCTGACAGCCCTCTATACAAGGCCAAGACTGAGGATCGCTGCCTCCGATCGTGTTGTGGCCGCCCGTGCTACTCCAGGCCCGCGCAAATCCTGACACCGCGGCCGCCCCCGGGCACAGCCGCCGGGCTGAGTCTGTCCCAAAGGCCTACTGGGTCGGCTGCCCGCCTTGAGCCGGGGGCTGGCCTTCGGAGCCCGGCTGTCCGGGCTGGGCCGGCGGCTGGCCAGGTTGTCCAGGCTGAGCCGGCTGGCCGGGTTGCCCAGGCTGAGCTGGTTGGCCAGGTTGTCCAGGCTGCCCCTGCGCCCCCGGTCGCCTTTGCATTTGCTGCCGATGGCCGCCGGCGGGTTGCTGGAGGGCCTTCTCGAGCTTCTCCTTTTGCTCTGGCGTCAGCAGTGCGATCACATCGTCATAGAGCTTCTTGGTCAGATCCTTGCGACCCTTGAGCCCCTGCTGCTGCTGTTGCTGTTCCCGGCCTGCCTTCCTGAAGTCCTCGAACAACTTGTCGAGCTGCTTCTTTTGGTCGGGGGTCAGATCTCGCAGCTTGTCGACCTGGGCCTTCAGCATCCGCGGGTTTCGGGCGGCGCCGCCGGAGGATTCCGAGGTTGCCATGTGCTCGTCCCAGATCTCCTCGAAACGCTCTTTTTGGTCGTCGCGGAGAACGGCGAGAATCTGGTCGTGGAACTGCTCCTGGTTCTGCTCGATCTTCTCTTGAACGGGTTTCATGCTCTCTTCCCGTTCTTTCTGCATAGCCATCAACTCACCGCGAAGCTGGTTCTTGCGCTCCTGATCGCCGGCCTCGCTGGCCTGCCGCATGTCCTCGCGAGCCTTCTTCATGCGCTCGACGAGTTCTTGCGGAACGGTCACCGAGGTCCGCAGTTCATACTCGGTTTTCCGCAGTGCATCCAAGATATCCTTGACCTGGCCCTGCTGGGCCTCGTCCAGCTTCAAATCCGTGGTGAGACGCTGCAACAGATTCTCGGGACCCCCGCCATGCCGCCCACGCATCTCCGCGCCCTGCGGTTTCTGGCCTTGCGGCTGCCCACCGGCGCCCGGAGGTTGGTTGCCCGCGCCCTGCGGCTCCTGGGCCAGACACATCCCGGCTGTCACGAGCACCACTACGCCGCCCCATCGCCATCCTTTCAGCATCATGTGTTGTCTCCTGCGTGTAACGATCAAATCTTACCTAACCGTTCCTATTCTTCCGATCAGCCCGAACTGCCCCATTGTGGGAAAACGCAAAGTATATGCGATATCTCTCCAAGATACCAACGCGTGCCCACGAAGCCTATTGCAGGTGCGCCTGTTTGAAGGCTTGGTCCTCTCGTGTGGCCGCATTAGAATCCGGCCAGGAGCGAGCTTGCGTGGAATCACCGTAACTCCAGAGTGTTATGTATCTTGTAGTTATCATGGCATTCGCCTTCGTCCTCAGCGAGGACCTGCCCCCCGAGCAGATGAATCTTTTGGGCGGGCCTCCGTGGACGGGCCTTTGGCCGATGTACGGCACGCTCGCGGTCGTGCTCGCTCAACTCCTCGCGGTGGGCGCGGCCGCGCTCATGGCGAGTCGAATGACACTGGCGCGGCTTGGAACCAGCGCTGAATCACACGAGCGCGCGACGAGCACCTTTTCCGCGTGGCAACGCGCCATCATCGGCATCATCGCGACCATGCTCATCGCCACGATGATCCTGACACCGTGGATGCGCCTGGTTCATGACGAGATCCACCTCTGGGGCAGATCCCTCGGCCAATGGCCGTTGCTCGGCGACCTGCTGTCGCTGGTGCCGTTCTTCGCCTCGCTCGCCCTGGCATGGACGATCTTCTACCCTGTCGAAAGACAGATCCGGGTGGTCATTTCAGCCTTGCCGCGAAGCGATGGCGAGGCCGTCGCTCGGGCGGTCGCCAACGACGCCACCGCGGCCCTGGCCGCGGCCAAGCGCAAGCAGTCCGCCGCAGAGGGCTCGCTCGGTACCTATTTGGTCGACAAGTTCCGACATCAGGTTCTGATCATCGCGGTACCGATGACGATTATCGTGCTGGCCAAGCACTTCACGGATCAACTCCCCGATTTCCTCATCAAACGATATCATCCGGCACAGAAGGACATGGCTTTGTTTCAATGGACCGCGGATGCCCTGCTGGGCACCCTCTCGGTCGTGATTCTCGCCTTCGCCCCTGTCATCCTCCGCTACATCTGGGCCACGGAGCCGCTGCCCGCCGGTGCCCTGCGGGAGCGATTCGTCCGCACCTGCAGACGAATCGGCCTCCGTTACCGGGAGATCCTGCTGTGGCACACCCACGGCACGGCCATCAATGCCGCGGTCATGGGCTTCGTGGCGCCGCTGAGGTACATACTGGTTTCCGACGCTCTGCTCGAAACGATGGACGAGGACGAAATCGAGGCCGTCTTCGGGCACGAAGCCGGCCACATCCGTCACTGGCATCTGCCGTTCTTCGGGCTCTTCGCCGTGATCTCCATGTACATATCCGGCGGAGTGATCGTCCTTCTCAGCAAGACGCACCTTCTCCACGCCCCGGGCCAGGCCAGCCTCGTGCAACTGATCGGCCTGGCGACGTTGCTGCTCGTCTGGCTTTTCGGCTTCGGCTGGCTCTCGCGACGGTTCGAGCGGCAAGCGGACGTGTATGGCGTTCGCTGCGTCACGCCGGACGTCAAATCGTGCCTGGACCGCTGCCCGATCCACGGCACCAACCCGACCGGCGGCCTGTGCGTCAGCGCCGCCAACATCTTCGGCCGGACGCTGCTGAAGATCGCCGATCTGAACGGCATTCCCAGGGATGCGCCGAGTTGGCGGCACGGCACCATCGAATCTCGCTGCCGTCTCGTCGAGGACCTGGCCGCCGACCGCAAGAAACTGAAACGGTTCGATCGGGGGATTGCATGTCTGAAGATCGGCCTCGTCGCAGCGAGCCTGGTCGGCACCGCCGCCGCGGCGATGATCTACGGCGCGCAGATCAGGCAAGCCGTCAACGATTGGCTCGGCGCCTAGCCGGGCGGCTCAGCGCGCCGGTCGGCACTTATGCCGAGTCCCACATCGGAAGCGACGCCCATCGCCCCCGAGCGCGAAACCGAATCGGGCGCCAATGCGCTCCTGTGCGTCGGTCACTTATCGACGGAAAAACCTGGCCCGGAGGACTCGAACCTCCACCGGAATCATTGGCAACTCCGCAAAACACATCGGCCGGTGGCGCAAAAAGCGGCGCGCACGACAAGTCAAGTCTGAATCTGGACGCATGGCTGACGGCCTGTCCGGTGAAGCTCGCCGATGCGCAGCGGGCCAGCATCATCGCGGTAATCCGCCCGGCGGAAAAGGGCAAGCCGTGACGGTTCATCGACATATCCGGCGAGATCGGCATGGAGCGGAACAGAGCGGAATGAAGCGATTGCAGCCCCGCGGAGCGTTTGCCCCCACCTGTCACACGCCCGGGATGCGGCGCGTGCCCTGGACCGAGGCCAGACGCACCAGAGAGCCCCAAGAACGAGTCACCCCGTCTTTCATGCCATCCGGCGGCGTTGCGCTCGCCGAAGGGGCTCCAACTCCACGCGGGGATGGACCGCGAGGGCTAGTTTGGGTGGAATGCCTGACCATGAGGGCTGCAACGAGCGGCTGGCGCACGTCAAGAACGCGTCCCCGGCGCGCGCCAAGCCGCGCAAATCGCCGACCCCGACCAAAACCCCATCGGAGCGCGTTGCGTCGATTCTGCGCGCCGGAACACTGCATAAAGGCGCTCCCAGGGGCCAACTTTGGGTGAGTGCGCATTGCCGCACTTCAGCGAAGGACCGACCCACGCCTGAGCCGGTCAAAACTGCATTTGAATCCGGTCCAAACCCGTACACCGACGCAGGCGCGCGGAGCACTTTTGAGTTGGTTCAGCGATCGGAGGCAAGAACATGCGCACAAGTCGTTCAAATAGCATTCAAAACAAGCACGTTTCCGTTCATCCGTCGGTCCTCAGCGCTTCCCGCGGCGATGTCCCTCACGGGTGCCCCATGAGGCGTTCCAGACCGCGACCCCTCAGCAACGCGCGTAAGTCCTGAAAACACGTGCCCCAAACGGGTGTTTTGGAGGTCTGCGCCCTTGGCCCGGGGTTGCGGAAACAGGGACCAAGCGCGTGTGGCGGACCAATGATTTACGGCCCTCACACGGTGGTTGACTGGAAGCCGGGCCTTTGTTACAACGCAGGTGCTCACCGAGCGACATCGGCTCGCCCGCTCGTTGAGCGTTGCCCACTCGATTGTCGGATCGGGTGGGTGTTTTTATGCGCTGTGGTAGGCAGCAATGATGAAAGCGGTGGCCAAGGAAGTGCAGCCGTGGACGATATCCCCAGTCCGTCGCTCTCTCACGCGCGCGGAAAACGCGATAATTGCGCCACATCGGGAGCGAGCCGTGCAAATCGCGGAATGGACGCGAATTTGGGCTTTTCAAGCCGCCGGTTCGCGACAACACCTGCCTTTATGTGTCCGGTTTTAGCGGGCTGTAGGGTATCCTTTGGGCGGTCGGAACGCTCGATGGAAATAACCCTACGCGCGTGCGATGTGAACACGCGCCAGAAGGCCCCGGGGGAAGGCACAACCCGGTTCGACTGGAAAGCCGACGGATAACCCTGTCCGTGCGGAGCAAAACTCCCGCGCGCGAAGCAACCGTTGTGCCATTCGGCGCATGGCCTATTCCATCCGTCGTACCAACGGATTGGCCCCGAACTTTAGAGCAGCGGCCCAGGGCGTTGGAAAGCGTTTCTGCTATCATCCATCTCGCCATGAACACCCCCCGCAAAGACCTCCTCGACCGCCAGGTACAGAAAGAACTCCAACCGGGCATTGATCGCGTGACCGGAATGATGGAACGATGCGTAAACTACGGCACGCATCTGGTCGTTAAGTGCGACCAAGCGGGACGGCAGAAGGACGTGCTACCGGTGGTCATGCTCGGCCTCCATGTCGTGGAACTGCTGGACTCCATTTCCGTTCTGATCCGTAATCGCTGCGTCGATCCTGCAAAAATCCTTCTTCGGAGCGAGATGGAGGGCATGTTTGGCATCGAATACATGGCAAGAAGTGACTCCGTTCGGAAGGCGCGCCAGTACCTTGTCGTGCATGCCCATAAACGTATCGACTCCTACAAGAGGTTTGACCCGACAACCAAAGCCGGAAAGCAGCTCCAAGCTCAACTCAACAAAGACTCGACTTTCCACAATCTAGAAACCGTGTGCTTCGATACTGGAGCCAACATAGCCAATCTTGAGAAGATGCTCACCCGGCCGGAGTACGCTGAAGTCGAAGCCGAATGGCAGCGGTTGCGAGGGCAGAAAAGTGGACAAATCTGGTGGCATTCACTCTTTAGTGGCCCCAATCGAATCGAGGAACTCGCAGCAACAGTCGGGGAACATGCTCTTTATCAATTGCTATATCGCTTTTACTCGGGTGAGAGCCACGCCACGAATGCGCTGGACAGCCTTCACGTGACGCAAGATCAGCGGCCTGAATACCAGCCCCTTCGGTATCCGCTGGAGGCGCCAACGGTTGCACAGATCGCTGTGTCGATGGCCTTGCGAACGTACCGGGCATTGATCGATATGCTCGTACCCGATGAGAACCAGTCATATGCCGATTGGTACACACGAGAAATCAAGACGGACTTCATGGAGTTAGCAGCGTTCAAGATTGTTGACGTGGGGCGGAAATCGATAGCGCCCTCTAAGCGGGCGAATAGCTAGGCTCCATCGCCTCGGCATCCGCAAATCTAGCCGTGCTCCAGCTTGACACCCACGTGACGGGCAAGTTCAACGACGGCCTCGTATTCGGTCGGGGCCTGTACCCCCCAGCGTTCCCCGGTCGCGGTGCTGGTCGCGTCGACGTGGGCGACGATTCGGCCGGTATCAAGCCGGAGGACCTTCACGGTGCCGACGTTGAAGCCGGCATGGCGGATCACGTCCAGGATGGCCGCGCTGAGGCTCTCGCGTCAGTCAGATGCCGTGCGTGAATTCGCCCAGACCGTCCATCACAATACGGAGGGCGTCCAAAGCACGTCTGGTCATGGCGACGACCGCCCCCTCGGTCTTCGCCAGACGCGCGGCCACCTCGCTGACCGGCTGCCCCTCCAAGAATCGCAACTCCAGAACGCGGCGGTGCAGTTCGGAGAGGTTTGCCAGGCCGACGTGCAGCGCCGAGAGGGCTTCCTCCCGCCGCGCCGCGCGACTGGGCGTGGCGGAGTCGAGGTAGACTGCGTCCAGGAGATTCCAATAGGAGCCGCCGGCGGGAATCAAGGCGGGCACTTCGCGATCCACGTCTCGCACTTGATAGTGCGCCGCGCGCCTCGCATCAACAACCTTGTGTTCCAGAATGGCGCAGACCCAACCGAGGAATGAACCGGGACCGCGATCCTCAAAGCGGTCGATCTCGCGGGCGACATCCAGGTAAACCTCTTGAAGGATGTCGTCCGGATTACCCCGGACCTGGACCGAGGGCTCCATGCGCTCAACGGCCCGGGCCCGCAGGTGCGGGTGATATACCATCAGGAGTTTAGCGAGCGCCAGCCGATCTCCGTGTCGGGCCTCACTAATCCAAAGCTCGATTTGATCATGCTCTGGCATCGCCGGTCACCAAGCCGCTGCTGTTCAAGTCAGCTTCCATGCGAGAGTTGACGATCAAGGCCTCGATCCTACGCGGAAGCTCTTCATCGGGTCATTATAAGCCTTGCGAAGGCACGGCACCTGCGTACCTTTTGTAGCTGTGGGCCAGCGGGCATAGAATGGTCCAAGCAGTTCGACTTCAGCAGATCGAGATGAGAACATGGGTCCGCTCTCCCCCCATAACGATGCGGAGCCCGATCCGCGGATTACGTCGCTGGTGAACGAGTTCTTCGACCGCCGCCAGACCGGGGAAGACCTCACCCCGGAGCAATTCGCTGCCGAGCACCCCGAGGTCGCGGAGCGGCTTGGCATTCATCTAGGCGGCTTGCCATTAATCGACCAGGCTTGTCTGTCGGGCGATCAACCCGCCGGAGGGGAAGGCACGACACCGCGGCCTGGTTGGCCCGAAGTGAAAGGCTATCGCCTCCTGGAGGAAATCGGCCGCGGCGGCATGGGCGTGGCCTACAAAGCCTTTCAACTCTCTACTAAACGGGTCGTGGCCCTCAAGCTTACGCTTGCCGGCCCATTCGCTTCCACCGCCGCGAGGCGACGCTTCGACCGCGAGGTCGAGTTGGCGGCCCGGCTTCAGCACCCTGGTATCGTCCGCGTGCTGGAGGGTGGAGAAGCGACCGGACAGCCTTACTACTCGATGGACCTCATTGAGGGTACGCGGCTCGATCGGTACGTTTTGTCCAAGCGGCCCGGCTGCGGAGCCGTGCTCGCGCTTTTCATCGAGCTCTGTGAGGCGGTGGAATACGCTCATGGACATGGCGTGATTCATCGCGACCTCAAACCAGCGAACGTCCTGGTCGACGCCGAGGGTCGGCCACACATTCTGGATTTCGGTCTGGCCAAGGCGGTTGGGGAGGTTGAGGTCGATGGCGTCTCCGCCTGCGTTTCTTCCCCGGGACAGGTCCTGGGCACACTTTTCTACCTTGCGCCGGAACAGGCAGCCGGCGAGTTGTCCGCGATCGACGGCCGTACGGATGTCTATGCCTTGGGTCTCATGCTCTACGAAGCTCTGACCGGTTCGCTGCCGCTGGACACCGCCGGTCGGCCCTCGGACATCATCCAGCGAATCCTCGAGGTTCCGCCAATCACCCCGCGTACGCGATCACCGCACATCGACGCTGATCTGGAAGCCATCTTGCTCAAGACCATCGAGAAGGAGAAGACCCGTCGATACCAGTCCGCACGGGAACTCGCCGATGACCTGAAACGCTACCTGAGGGGAGAACCGATACTGGCTCGGAGGCCGAGCCGGCTCTACGTGCTGGGCAAACGTTTGCGCAGACACCGGGTTGTGACTTGTATGGTCGCCACAGTACTTGTACTTGTGCTGGCGGCGTGGGGCATCGGTGTCTGGCTGGAGAGGCGGGATGTCGAGCAGGCTCGCTTCACCCTGTTGGACTCCCAGCGGGCAGTTGAAGCCGGCAAGGGCAAGGCCAGCGGGTACCAGGGCTCCGTGCAGAAGGTCTTCGGAGATCATCCGGAACTCCCGGAGGCCACCCTGGTGCGGGCCCAGGTTGAATTCCGCGACCCGACGACCGCTGATGCGGCGATGGTCTTCCTGGAGCGATGCTTACGCATCAATCCCGAACAACCGATGGTTCGGCTTCTCTTGGCTGAGATGTACCGGACCAGCGGGAAACCAGCCATGGTGGATGGCCTCGACGTCCCGGCAGAGGCCGACCTGCCGGACACGGCAGAAATGTGGTATGTGCGGTCTTTTGCCACCCTTGACACCCAGAAGGCACTGCGGTGTGCAGAATGTGCCGTACAGCGGGATCCGGGGCACAGGCTGGCGTGGGAGCGGCTGACCTACCTGCGGCTCCTGATCGGAGACTTCGATGGAGCGCTCCAGGGGACCGATCGCCTGATTCAGCTTGGCGGGAAGTCGCGAGAGTGGATCATACTCCGCGGGCATGTTCTCGCCCGGCAAGGCCGACTGGGAGAAGCCGTTGCCGACTACACTCGCGCGGACGCCTACCTGTTCCGAGCACACGCCTACCGGCGACTCCGGAGGTACGCCGAAGCGGTCGACGACTACACGCGTTGCCTGTCGCTCGAACCGATCTCGAGCGGCCCCAACGTCTGGGCCCATTACCAGCGGGCAACGCCGCTGTGGATACTGGGCCGCACCGACGAAGCCTTGGCCGACTACCGGCAGGTCCGCAGTGTCCTGGGACACCCGTTTTATGGAGATGCGCGGGAGTTCATCATCCTGTGCGACGTGGGCCGCCAGCAGGAAGCTGAGGAGGGGCTTGCCGCCTCACTGGAAGCGGCACCGGATCCGTGGCTCGCGCAGATCTTCCGCTGCCTGGCGGGTAATGTCACCCCTGAGGATCTGGTCGCACAGGCGACGGCTAATGGCGGCCTCAAAAAGCAGTGCGAGGCATACTACTATGCCGGAGAAGCCTGTCGCCTCGCCGGCCGGCAGCCCGAGGCTCGGCGGTTTTTCGCCGCCTGCGTAGAGACGGGGCTCATCTACGACCCGGACGTTGGCCAGGAAACGCCCATGAACGAATACGAGCTCGCCCAGTGGCGGCTGGAGTCTCTGGCGGCCGACAGTCCACCCTCTCAACCGTGAAAAAACGAAAGAAGGCGCGTCGTCTAAGGCTCCCGTTCTCGATTCGTACCCTGACGAGTGATCTTGCCCTTGACAGGGCGCGGGGAGGCCGCAGCCGAAGGGCTCCGTGGCTCGTGAGGGAGGGCGAGGCTCCTGCCGAGCCGTGGCGTCGCTCCTGAACCTGCCCGACGCCTGCCCGCCGTGGCGGACGACTGACGTGAGGCGCGAGGAGATGCTCGCGGCCCAAGAAGAAATCGAGGTGTTTCGCGGAGGGGGATTCAAAACATGAAACCACTCGTTCTCAAATCGGCAGCGGGAGCCTTGTTGCTCACCTGGCAAGCCGGTGCGACGCAGCTATCGTTCATCCTGGACTACCATTACGAAGCCGATTCGGGCACACACGATCCATATATGAGGAATCAGCCATGAAAACCAATTCTTCCATCCGCGTTTCCTGGAAACTCGTAGTTCTGTTTGCGGGAGTCAGCCTACTCAACATCCCGGCGGTCTTCGCGGACGACCCAGCCGAACCTCGCGGCTCGCTGGATGACGCCACCGTTTTCTACCCGCCTTACAGCAACTGCCAGAGTTGGGGAGCCAGCGGGTGCATAGGCGAAGAAGCGCATGACTGCAGCGCGGCATCGGGGGCGATCGGCGTCTATGCGGCGGGCTTTGGTGGGGCCGGCACCAGCGAAGCGACTCAACAGATCAGCTTGTCTACCGGCAGACGAAAAGTCGTGACGGTGGATGCTGCGATCACCCTTATGCACGCGGCCGGGAGTGTGGTCGCGGGCTGGGGAGGCACCTACACAACCTGGCATCTTGACAGCCTCCCCGACGATCACAAGGAGACCCTTGATGCCTGGATCAACTGGGAGATCGTGGCCACCAAGCTCCTGGGCCTGCTGGTAGACCTCGGGGTCCCCGTGGCGCCGGATGCGGACGCCGAGGCTCTGGTCGAGAACGCCCACTTGATACTGGCCGCCCAAGAGCTCCTCAATGAGTTGGACAAGATGAAGGCGTCGGGCCACGCAGCGACCAGACATGTGACGTTTTCCTTTACGGCCGAGCCTAACGAGTCTCATGAGCTACAGGTAGGCGTGCGGGCCAGCGCGCTCGGATTGTGGCTTGGTTCGGCTTATGCTTTAGCCTTCGGCCAGGTCGAATCAATTACCGTGCACGGCATCGCCCCCCCCGACACGCCTTACGTCGACGCCCCTCCATGGGGGTACGCCGGCGCCCCTTATGACTTCAGCGCTACCGCCTCAGATGTCAACGATGACGATGTTAAATACGAGTTCGACTGGGGTGATGGCACCCCCGACACCTACTCCGC
>DATKKX010000492.1:0-32418 GCA_035542775.1 Phycisphaerae bacterium
TGCCCAGTGAGCCCTTCGCTCGGATGACGCTGCGCATCATGGAGCAGTTCGGCATTGCCGTCGTCGAGGACGGAATGCGTAAGTTCATCATCCCCGCCTCCCAGCCGTATGCCCCGACGCATTACGAAGTGGAGCCCGACGCCACGGCCGCCTCCTATTTCTTCGCCGCCGCCGCGATCACCGGTGGGCGGACCACCGTGGAGGGTTTGGGTTCTGAGACATCCCAGGGCGATTGGCATTTCGTGGATGTGCTGGAGAAGATGGGCTGCCGCGTCGATCGGCAACTCCGCTCAACAACGGTCCACGGCCCGGCCGATGGCCGGGTCCACGGGGTGGATGTGGACCTGAACGATATGCCCGACGTGGCCCAGACCCTGGCCGTCTTAGCCGCCTTTGCCGTCGGGCCGACGAGAATCCGCAACGTGGAGAATCTTCGGATAAAGGAAACCGATCGTCTGACGGCCCTGGCCACGGAATTGGGCCGGTTGAACGTCGAGACGGATGTCACGACGGACAGCATCACGATCCGGCCGGAAGAGCCGCCTGTCCCGGCCAGGATAGAAACGTACGGCGATCACCGCATGGCAATGAGCTTCGCCCTCGCCGGCCTTCGCCTCGACGGGATGGTGATCCGCGACCCCGATTGCGTAAGCAAGACGTTCCCAGATTTTTGGGAGGTCTGGGCGACGCTTGGCTGATGATGTGACTTCGTCGCCACGAGCGGCCGGTGATCTGCGAGGCCACTGGGGCAATTTGCCACACGACCGGCGCGGCGATCGCGAGAGGCCGCTTCTTTGGGTGACGGCGTGCGGCGGGGAAACAGCTCTGCGGTTCGCGCATAAAAAAAGCGCAACTCGCGACAGGCGGGAACCCTACCTAGTTTCGTTTGCCGCAAGCGACGGCAGTAGCGCACAAGGGCGCTCGGTTTTCGGGTTGCGGAGTTGTCACGATCACATACTCCGCTCAGCGCTGGTGTCGCGTATTGCGCCTATTGAGTTATACCACAGAATCGGTAAAAAGCCAATGATTTGAACGCTTTTTTTTCAAAATCTGAGCCGCCCCGCACACGAGGGACCGTACCGCTGCGGGCCTCAACCGGTCATCCCACCCCGTTGACATCCCCGGCGACTGCTCCGCACAGGTTGACTTTCTCCCACTCTCTGCGGATGTCGACGCGCCGTCACATTCGCGAAATGCCGCACCGCACGTCCCCAACCGCTGTTCCGCACTCCGGGCAAATCCCACTCACGTTCCCAGTCAAGTTGTAGCCGCGCTTGTGGCATGTCGGCGGAGCGTCCGACCCAGGCTCAGGTCGACCGATCCGGAAAGTCATGTAGGTGATTGGCCAGCAGGGAGCACAAAGGACCAGAAAAAGCGCCGTGTCTTCCAAGTACTGGGCGATACGCGCCCCGCGCCACGGTCCAACCGCAGCCATCACAATTGCGAAGACGAGCGTGTAAAGCCCTGGCGTGGCCAACAGAGTTTTGAAGGCTGCTCGCTGCTCATGCACGGTCGCCCGCAGGATGAGGCCCGAGATGATCGCCGAGCCCCACAGAGTACTCGGAATAAGGATCATGGCGAGCATGAGGCTCTGGAACGGTGATGGTCCAGACGAAGCTGCCGCACTCCGGAGCCAGACACAGTACAGAACCAGCCAGCAAAGCGCCGTGCCCACTCCAACAACCGCGGAAACACCCACCTGCGTGTTCGCCGAGCGCTGACGCATATGTAAGTACCTTGCTGCATGTTCAGCCTGCATGAATATCACCCACATTGCTACGCGCCTCCCCGGTTCTCCGCTAACATACATTCATGGCCAATGTCCCCGACAAAGCCGCCGCAGCCTCGGTCGCCGGCCAGCCGCGCTACTGCATCCTCGGCACCGCCGGCCACATCGATCACGGCAAGTCCGCACTGGTCAAAGCCCTGACCGGCACCGACCCCGACCGTCTGCCGGAAGAGCAGGCCCGCGGGATGACCATCGAGCTCGGCTTCGCCCATCTGAATCTCCCCGGCCCCAGCGGCGAAAAAGACGCCGTCCGCGTCGGCATCGTTGACGTGCCCGGCCACGAGCGTTTCGTGCGGACCATGGTTGCCGGCGCCACCGGCATCGACCTGGGCATGCTGGTCGTCGCCGCGGACGACGGCGTCATGCCGCAGACCCGCGAGCACGTCGACATCCTCGATCTGCTCGGCGTCCGGACCGGCCTCGTCGCCATCAGCAAGGCCGACCTTGTTCCGCCGGACCGGATTCAAATCGTCCGCTCGCAAATCACCGCCTTGGTGCAAGGCACGACGCTGGCAGCTTGGCCGATCGTGCCGACGTCAGCGAAAACTCGCCAGGGCCTCGACGAGCTGTGTTCAACAATCGCTAGACTGGCTCTTGCCCTGCCGCCTCGTGATGCCGGCTCCATCTTCCGTCTGGCCATCGATCGCGTCTTCGCCATTCACGGCCGCGGCACGGTCGTGACCGGCTCCGTGCTGGCGGGCAAGATAGCGCCCGGTGCGACGCTGGAATTGCAGCCGCCGTGTGTATCCTGCAAAGTCCGCGAGGTTCAGACGCACGGCGCCGCGGTGCAGGCCGTCGGCCCCGGCCAGCGCGCCGCCTTGAACCTCACCGGCATCGATCGCGAGCAGATCGAGCGCGGCATGGAACTGGCCACACCGGGCTACTTGGCTGGCTCGCGCTATGTCGATGCGAAAATCCGCCTCCTCTCGCGGCGCGAAAAACCGCTGCCGTCGCACCGCTTGGTCCGCATCTCGATGGGCACGTCCGAGACCATGGCCATGCTCGTGGTCGTCGGCGGCACGAAATTGGAGCCCGGGAAAGACGCGCTGGTGCAGTTGCGATTTGAGCGGCCGGTCTGCGCGGCCTTCGGCGAACGGTTCATCCTGCGCAATGAGACCGCCCAGGCGACCCTCGGCGGCGGCCACGTCGTGCGACCGATCTCACGGCGAGTTCGCCCCAAGCATCCCGATGAGCTGGAAGCATTGCAACGGTCCGAGGCCTCCGATGCCTTTGTCCGCCTTGAGGAAGCCGTGCGCCGCGCCGGGTTCCAGTCGCCCAACGCCGTTCGCCTTGCGTGCGAGGTCGGCATCCAACCCGACGAGGCGGCGAAGCTCATGGAGAAGCTGCGGCAGAGCGGCCGATTGACGCCGCTCAGCGGTGGCCGGGTGATACACAAGGACACCATTGAGGCCATTCAGCACCGGGCGCTGGCCTATCTGACTCGGCATCACGCGATGAACCCGCTGGAGCCCGGCATCCTCCGCGACCGTTTCGTCGGCTGGATCGACAAACGCAGCGCCGCCGGCCTGGGCAAGACGATTTTCGAGCGGCTGGAGACGGGCAAGCTGATCGTGGCCCGCGGGCCGTACATCGCCCATCACGAGTTCAAGCCTGCCATGTCGGCGGAAGACTCGGCGTTATTGGAAAAGCTGGTGAAGGAGGTCGAGGCCGGTGGTCTGGACCCACCCACCTGGTCGGCGATGAAGACCACGGCAGCCCTGGCGAAGCAACGGGCGAAAGTGCTGGAAGAGCTGGCCAAGTGCGACAAGCGGTTGGTCCCGATCGGGCCGCAGCAGTTCGTCTCCGCGGGGGCAATGGCTCGGCTGAAGGAGACGGTGCGAAAAGTGGGCCAGGGCCGGCATTTCAAGCTGGCTGAGGTCCGCGACGAGCTGCAATTGAGCCGACGCGCGGTCCAGCCGCTTCTGGAATACCTCGACCGCATCCACTTCACCAGGCGGGTGGGGGACGAGCGTGTGCTGATGGAGGGCGGTCGATGAGCGGGCAGGGTGAATCGGATCTCTCGCGAATTCCATCGATGACCATTCTTCTCAAGGCGGCGGAGAGCAGCGACGCATTGCGCAGCCTGCCACGATCCGTCGTCGCGGATGCCTTGCGCGAAGCCGTGGACGCAATGCGTGCCCGTCTCCAAGCCGGCGAACGAGCCGGCCTGGCATGCGAGGTCGAATCATTACTGGCCCAGGCCCACACGATCATCCGGCACCAAAGCGTGAACCGTCTGACGCGGGTCATCAACGCGACCGGCGTCGTGCTGCACACCGGCCTTGGCCGCAGTGTGCTGCCGGACGCCGCCATGGAGCGGCTGATCCGCGTCGCCCGCGGTTACTGCAATCTCGAGATCGAGCTGGAGAGCGGCAAGCGGGGCAAGCGCGGGCAGTACGCCGAGCAGGTGCTCTGCCGGCTGACCGGCGCCGAGGCGGCGTTTGTGGTGAACAACAATGCCGCCGCGACGATGCTGGTACTGCACGCCATGGCCAAAGAGCGCGAGGTGATCGTCTCTCGCGGGCAGCTTATCGAGATCGGCGGGTCGTACCGCCTGCCGGAGGTGATGGTCGCCGGTGGGGCGGTGCTGCGGGAAGTCGGCACGACCAACAAGACGCATCTGCGCGATTACGAGGCGGCGATCGGCGACAGGACGGCCATGCTGATGCACGTTCACACCAGCAACTACCGCGTCGTCGGTTTTGCCGAGGCCCCCGAGGCAGCCGAGTTGGTCGAGCTGGCCCACACGCACGGCTTGGCGATGTTCGACGATCTGGGCAGCGGGGCTTTGCTCGATGACGAAATCTGGGCTGCGGCGGAGGAGCCCACGGTGGCCACGAGCCTCCGGGCCGGCGCGGACGTGGTATCGTTCAGCGGCGACAAACTGCTCGGTGGCCCACAGGCGGGCATCCTCCTGGGCAAAAAGGAGATCATTGCCAAGCTGCGCCGCGATCCCATGGCCCGAGCCCTGCGAATCGACAAGCTGACCGTCGCGGCGCTGGAGGCGACGCTCGAACTGTACTTCTCGCCGGAATCGCTCAAGCGTGACGTTTCCCTGCTGGCGATGTTGTCGGAATCGCTCGATTCGCTGAAAGCGAGAGCGGAGACGCTGGCCGGGCGTTTTGGCAAGGCCATGCCGGGCGAGTCGTTTACGGTGATCCGGGACGAGAGCTTTGCGGGTGGGGGTTCGCTGCCCGCCTGGCCATTCCCGACGGCGGCGGTACGGTGGCGGCCCGCCGCGAAACCATCGCTTGACGAAATCACGCGACGCCTTCGGTTGGGCCAACCGAGCGTCTTGGCGCGGATCCGGGAAGATGCGATCCTGTTCGACTTGCGGACCATCGCCGAACGGGAATTCGACGATCTCGCTTCCGCGGTCGCGGCGGCAAGAGAAGCATAGCGTCGGCTCCGTGGCTGACGTGACCCGCAGACGGCTGCTGTACCGGCGATCGCCGCATGGCTGCGGCGTTTGTGCGGCCATGCCGGATGCCCGACTCGACCGGGGGCCTTCAATCCCCTGACAGGATGAGGAGTGTTGCCACTCGTGCAAGAGTATCGACAGAATCCGTTGACTGGTAATTGGGTCATCATCTCGCCGGGCCGCGCGGCACGGCCGCAGCAGTTTGCTCACTCCGCCGAGCAATCCCTTCCCGAGCGCGATGCGGAATGTGATTTTTGCCCCGGCAACGAGCACAAGACGACGCCGGAGGTTTACGCGGTTCGCGACGACTACTCCGCCGTGGACCGCGAAGGCTGGCGCGTCCGCGTGGTGGCCAATAAGTACCCCGCGGTGACTATCGACGCCGAGGGCGTTCCGACGCCGGAGTCCGTCGCCCTGGCCCGCCCCGCGCCGGCGCCGGATCCATCCATCGAACCCTCCCAGCTCCGCCCCAGCCGCCCGGCTGTCGGCATGCACGAGGTGGTCATCGAATCGCCGGCCCACAATCGGCATTGGGCGTTGCAGGATACCAGCCAGGCGACGCTCATCGTGGAGACCTTGCGCCACCGCTACCGCATGATCGCGCAGGCGAAGGATGTCCGCTACATCTCCATCATCAAGAACCACGGTCGCAGATCGGGCTCCTCGCTCCGCCATCCGCACCTGCAGATCATCGCCACTGCCGTCGTCCCGCCCGCCGCGGGCTTCATGGTCGATCGGCAGGAAGTGTATGCGAAGGAAGCCGGCCGTCCGTACTTCGAGGCCGTCCTCGCCGAAGAATTGCCTTCGGGCCGCCGGGTCGTGGCGATGAACGAGGAGTTCGTCACGCTGACGCCATGGGCCTCGCAGGTGCCGTATGAGATGTGGATCGTTCCTCGCCGGCAGATGTCGGGCTTCGGCGAGCTGCCCGATGGACAATTGGAGCGGTTCGCCATCGTCCTGCGGGATGCCCTGTATCGGCTGCACCAGGGACTGAACGATCCGGACTACAACTTCGTGATCCACAGCGCCCCCAAGGGCCAGCGGGCTCAGCAGCATCATCGCTGGTTCGTCCAGATCGCCCCGCGCGTGACGACCCCCGCCGGTTTCGAGCTCGGTACCGGCATGTACATCAACACCGTGCCGCCGGAGGAAGCCGCCGCGACGCTCCGCGACGTCGCCCCCAGGGAGATTCAGTAACCTCGCCGCCTAAGCGAGGCCGGTTTAGCCGACCGGGCCTCACTCACTTTGTGACCCGTCGCTGCACGCCAAGCAGAGCCGGCCCGCACGCGACGCCCGGCCGCAGATTCGCTATACTCACCCAGTCGAAGCATCGAACCCCTGGAGTCGCATCCGGTGAACATCAAATACGCCATCATCCTGCCCGACGGCGCCGCCGACGAACCGCTCGACGAGCTCGACGGCCGCACGCCGTTGGAAGCCGCCAACCTCCCGAACATCGACTCAATCGCCAAGGCCGGCCGCCTTGGCACCGTCCGCACCGTGCCGGAAGGCTTCGTCCCCGGCAGCGATGTCGCCACCATGTCTCTCCTTGGCTATGACATCCGCAAGCACTACACCGGCCGGGCTCCCATCGAGGCCGTCGCCCGCAACATTCCCCTCCGCCCGGACGACGTGGTCTTCCGCTGCAACCTGGTGAACATCACCAACGGCGAAATGACCGACTTTACCGCCGGGCACATCCGCACCGCCGAGGCCGATCAGATCATCAAGGCTTTGAACGCCGCTCTGGGGTCGGAGGAGGTCCAGTTCCACACCGGCATTTCCTACCGCAACCTGATGGTGGTCCGCGACAAGACCGCCCTGGATGTGTCCTGCATGCCCCCGCACGACATCCCGCAGGAGCCGGTCGCGGAATACCTGCCCAAAGGCAAGGGCGCCGACAGGATCCGGCGGCTGATGGAGCAGGCCCATCACATCGTCGCGGATCATGATGTCAACCATGTCCGCAAGGATCTCGGTGAGTTGCCCGCGACCGACATCTGGCTGTGGGGCCATGGCATGGTGCCCATAATGGAGCGGTTCCGCCAGCGGTTCGGCGTTCGCGGCTGCGTGATCGCCGCCGTGGATCTGATCCGCGGTCTCGGCAAGCTGTTGGGCTGGACGCTCATCGACGTGCCCGGTGCGACCGGCTATCTCGACACTGACTATGCTGCCAAGGGCCGCGCTGCGGTCAAGGCAATCGACGAATACGACCTGGTCACCGTCCACATCGAGGCTCCTGATGAGGCCGGTCACGCCGGCGACGTCGCCGCCAAAATCGAGGCCTTGGAGCGGATCGACGAGCTGATCGTGGGGCCGGTACTGGAGAAGCTGCGAAGCTTCGAGCACTGGCGGATCCTGGTTTCGCCGGATCACCCCACGCCGATCCGGATCAAGACCCACTCCGCCACGCCTCCGCCGTTTTGCATGGCCGGCACCGGCGTCGTCCGCGTCATCGCCCAGAACCGTTTCACGGAGCGCCTCGCCGCGCAGAGCGACCTGCACATTGAGCAGGGCCACGAACTGATGGAATACTTCCTCCGGCCGACGTAGTACCTTCTCGGATGACGTTGTCCGGTCCAGGGAGGCCAAGGCTTCCGCCGAGCCATCTTGCCTTACCACTTGCCTGCGTCCACCCCAGTCACGACCGATAATCGCTCGCTGGCTCCGCCACCTCCGACAATCGAATCGACCAGGCGCGGGCTCCTCAGCCGGCTCGCAATCCGTCTGCTCACTGCCCTCGCAGGCGGCCGATAACTCAATGTGGGGCCGCGCGCCCGTTACAGACAGGCCGCGCGCCCCAAGCACCGCGCCTCTTCGTTCGCCGCGAACAGGCACTGACAGTGCCCAGGATGCCCATCACCATCTGCCATCCCGTCTGGCAACTCGGCTGCGGAGGTTTGGAGCACCAGCTCCTCCAGGTCATCGACAGGCTGCCGTCCGATCGCTTCCGACATGTGCTCGTGGTGCGGGGCTGGGACAAGACATCGGCGGCGATCGTCGACTCGCTGCCCCCGAACGTCATCGTGGAGCGGCAGTCCTCGCGCGGCCGCGAACGGTTCTGGGCCCTGGAGTTGGCCTACATTCTTCGCCAACACCGCGCGCAGGCGGTGCACGTCCGGGGCCTGTCGATGCTTCTCGATTCACTCCTCGCGGCGAGGCTTTGCGTTGGTGTGAAAGTCGCATTCAGCTTTCATGGCTTCGAAAACACTCGCCGTCAGTTCGGGCTGCTGCGACGCCGGCTCTACCGCGCCGCCATCGGCCGTTGTGACGACTGTTGGGCGGTCAGCCGCTCCGCCGCCGAGGCCATTGCCGCCGAGATGGGCCTGTCCGTATCGCGGGTTGGTGTGCTGATCAACGGCGTCGATACGCAGCGATACCGGCCGGCGGACGATCGGGCGGGTCTCCGACGCCGCCTCGGCCTGCCGGGCGATGGCCTCATTGTGCTCTCCGTAGGCAACCTCAAGCCCGTCAAGGGGCATGACGTCCTGCTGCACGCGATTCGCAATTTAGGATGGGATGTGGACCGGGCTGTGTTCGTCCTGGTGGGGGGGGACTACCTCAACGGGGATCTGCAGCGGTGGGCGGCCCGTCGCGCCACCGGCCGCGACATCCGTTTTGTCGGTGAGCGGGCCGATGCGCTCCCCTGGTACCAGGCGGCGGACATCTTCGTCCTGCCCTCCCGATGGGAGGGGCTGTCGAATGCCCTGCTGGAAGCCATGTCCTGCGGATTGCCTGTGATTGCCACCGCGGTGGGGGGGAACGGCGACGTGATCGAGCACGGCCGGACGGGTTTGCTGGTGCGGCCGGACGAGCCCGGCGAATTGTGTGAGGCCATGCGGCGGCTGATGGGCGAACCGCGGCTTCGCATCATGCTGGCTGATGCCGGTCGACGCGAAGTGCAGACCCGCTTTTCCATCGAACGGACCGTCGCGGAGTATGCCCGGCGGTACCAGGACCTTGCCGCCGGACCGGGCTCTGTCCTTGAGAGTGCAAATGGCCGCAATGGCGGTGCGGAATGCATTGCGGCGTCGAAAGTGCGCCACTGTTCTGTGAGCGGTGCCAACCCGACCGGCGCCGGGCTGCCCCGCATTGCTGTGCAGAGTTGTGAGCGGCCCCAGATAGACGAGGAGCTTGAAAGGCTTGTCCCATGACCACCCTGACGAGCATACGCGTCGAGTCCAGTCGCGACGTCGTCAAGAGACTGTCCACCCTCTACCAGTACCGGGAATTACTCTGGATGCTTGCCTGGCGGGACATCCGCGTGCGTTACAAGCATTCCGTGCTCGGCGCCGCCTGGGCGATCCTGCCGCCGATGCTGACCGTCCTGATCTTCACCTTCGTGTTCGGCTCTGTCATCAATATGGACAAGCAGAAGCTCACCGGCAGCCTGACGTTACCGTATCCCCTGTTCGCGTTCAGCGGACTGGTGCCATGGATGTTCTTCGCCAACGGATTGACCGCCGCGGTTAACTCGCTGGTGAACAACCGGCAACTTGTCACCAAGATCTACTTTCCCCGCGAGGTGTTCCCGCTTGCGGCGGTGGCCGGCGCATTCGTCGATTTCCTGATTGCCTCGGTTGTGCTGGTGGGACTGGCCGTGGCCTTCCACTTTCTCTCCAATGGTTGGGAATACCAGTTTCATTGGACCGTGCTGCTGGTGCCCGTTGTGGTTGGCGTGCAGATCGCGTTGATGGTGGGGATGTCGCTGCTGCTGTCGATGGCCAATCTGTTCTACCGCGACGTCGGCTTCGTGTTCCGCTCCGTCATCCAATTGTGGATGTTCGTCACGTGCGTCGTCTATCAACTGGAGGCGACCAGCGGCTGGAAGCGCGTGGTGATCCAGCTCAACCCCATGACGCCCATCATCCGCGCCTACCGGGATTGCCTGATTCTGGGCCGCTCGCCGCTGGACGCGGCATTCGGCGGGGCGGCGGCGGTGTCGCTCATGTTCCTGGTCGTCGGCTGGTGGTGGTTCCGCCGCCGCGAAGACGATTTCGCCGAGAATATCTGATCAGCGACAGCCTGTCGCCGTTCTGGATGCCCGCGATCACGTCGCTTCGACCGTTGCTTCCTCGCCGGATGAAACCTCGGCCTGCGGATGGCTCATGGCGATCACGTCATCGGTTGTCAACACCTTCTCGATGGCCAGCAGGATCTTCACCGCGTCGCCCACCTTGCCCATGCCCAGGATGAAGCCGGTATCGACATTGCCACCCATCTGCGGTGGGGGCTCGATATTGTCTCCGTGTATGTCCAGCACCTCGGACACCGTGTCCACGATGATGCCCACTTCCTTGCCCACGTCCACGACAATGATGCAGGTTTGCTCGGTGTGCTGTGCTTCGTCCAGGCCGAACTTGAGCCGCAGGTCGATGACCGGGATGACCTTGCCGCGGAGGTTGATGACGCCCTTCATGTAGGGGGGCATCTGCGGAACGGCGGTGATATCCATAAGGCCGTTGATCTCGCGGACCCGCAGGATCTCGACTCCGTATTCCTCGTTGGCCAGCTTGAAGGTCAGATACTTGCCGCCGTTATCCCGGCTGGAGTCGCTTTTCTGCGAAGAGGCCTTGTGAGGCTTATCGATCAGTGCTGTCGCCATGTCATTCTCCTTTAGTTCCTGGAGCATCGCCGGCGCGTCCGACGTTGGGATTGACCGGACGCGCCTTGGATGCTGCCTGGGACATCGTCTCCTTAAAACTCTTTCAGATCCTCGGTCTCTGAGAGCGCAAACGGCTCACTGGCTGACGCCTCTGTGGGGCCTGTAACCGCGGGGATCGGCTTGGGGGCTGGTTGCTTCTTGACGCTCGTCTGGCTGGCCGGTGCCTTGTTCTGTAAAGGAGTGGCGACGGCCTTCCTTGAGGATGTCCTCGTGTTGCGGGTCACCGAGAGTCCATGAACCAGGGTGCTTAACTCCAGGACCATGCCTTTGACCGTCTGGGCCTGGGCGGAGAGTTCTTGCGCCGCGGAAGCCGACTCCTCGGCGCCGGCGGCGTTGGTCTGGGTGACCTTGTCCATCTGCGAGACGGCGGTATTGACCTGGTCCACGCCCTGGGCCTGCTCCTGGCTGGCCTGGCTGATGCCGTTGATCAGATCCGAGACCTTGGTCACGTCGCCCACGATGGCCCCGAGGGCTTTGCCCACCTCTCCGGCCACCTGCGTGCCCTGCTGCGACCGGTTGACGGCATCCTCGATCAGGCCGGTGGTCTCCTTGGCCGCCTGGGCACAGCGTTGGGCCAGGTTGCGGACCTCGTCGGCCACGACGGCAAAGCCCTTGCCATGCTCGCCGGCCCGGGCCGCCTCGACGGCGGCGTTGAGTGCCAGGAGGTTGGTCTGGAAGGCGATTTCCTCGATGACCTTGATGATCTTGCTGATCTTTTCGCTGGATTCGTTGATGCCGGTCATGGCCTCGTTGAGCTGGTGCATGGTCTGGTCGCCGTTCTGGGCGGCGTTGCGGGCCTGATCGGCCAGGCCGTTGGCCTGCTTGGCGTTCTCAGCGTTGGTTCTGGTCATGGCGGCCATCTGCTCCAGGGCGCTGGAGGTTTCTTCCAGCGAGGAGGCCTGTTCACTGGCTCCCTCGGCCAGTTGCTGGCTGGCGGTGGAGACCTGGGCGGCGGCGTCGTTGACTTGGTCGGCGCCCTCGTTCAGCCCGTCGATGATGCGATTGATCGGCTTGGTGATGCTCCGTGTGATCCCCCACGCCAGGGTCGTGCCCACCAGAATACTCACCACCGCAACAATGCTGAGCGCCAGTTTGGCAAAGGCGCTGCTGGCATAGGCTGTCGCACCGACAGCGTCAACTTCCTTTTGATTGGTGACGATCATGTTGTCCAGAAGCTTCCTGAACGTGCTCGACGCATCACCGACTTCGCGAGCCAGGCCCACCACTCGCTGGTTACCCTTCGTCTCCGTCACACCGGATTGAGGTTGGTTGTTTTGATCCGGCCCCGTGGCGTCGGTCTGAACTCTCGACCTTCCGACCTGGCCGCCGTCGACGGCTTGGACCAAGGCCGTGCACTTCTTGGCAAAGACATCGTGAGCGGAAGCGACTTCCTGCAGGCTTCGGTCAAAACCCTCCTGAACCAGGTCCTGATCGGCCTTGATGATCTTCTCAGCCTTGGCGAACAACTCCTTCGCCGACTGACTGCTCATTTCACATTCTTTTCGGTATTCGGGCTCAGCGTTCAGAACGTACTGGGTAGCCGATAATTCCTGTTGCGTGGCTACCGCGTTCAGGCTCTTCAGAATGCCCGCCAAAGGCATCTGAGTTTCAGTGAGGTGCGCGACGGCTTTGTTCAGATTGATGGTCTGCGTTACGCCGACCACTCCGAGCACCACCACGGCACATAGCACAACGGCAAATCCCCCATACAACCTCGCGCTGAGCTTCATGTTCTTGAACACTGTTACACCCCGTTTGTCTAGAGAGACTAGCGACTTGATCGGACTCCCTGCCGATCTCCCGAACACGCCTGACAGTTCTTTCGCGCTGTCGCCGGCGATTGCCAAAGCGCACCGCCGCCCCATGGATTGATCTCGTGCCCTCTGTCTGGCCGACGCCATGGTGACACGGCATTGATCGGCTGGCGCCAATGATGACTTCACAATAAGGGTCAGGCCCGCGGATTCTTATCGAACCTCTGGGGCAGCGAACGCAGGTCGTGGATCAATCACCCACCAGTTGCTGTTCGGAATCATTATCACCGTCGGGCCCGGTCGCATGGCCCGAAAAAGTTCGAATTCGTAGCTCCGATTTCCCCGCCCTCCTGTCCGCAGGCAGAGAGCGACCGCGAGGGGGAGGATTCGGGAGAGGCCTTCACGGCCGTCCCCTAGAGTTGATCAACGTCCTTTTTGCCCGATGTTGAGCAGGCTTCGTGCGTCGGAGTCTCCTTGAGTTTGGTGGCGGCGAAATCCGGCCTCGTCTTCACGGCCGGTGGCGTTTTGCCTCCCGCGCAGCCTGTCGGCACTTTCTGCCTGGCAGCGGCCGAGGCATCGCCGGCCGGAGCGGTGGTCGTGGTCTGTTTCCTCGACTGCCCATGAACCAGCGTGCTTGAGTCCAGGACCATGTCTTTGCTCCAACCAAAACGAAGCGAGCCCAAGACACGACCTGCGTATACATTGCCGGCGAGCCCGAACACACATCCCGAAAAACAAGCCGGAGCGAGCTAGAATCCCCTGACAGGGGCTGAGGGTCGTAGCCATGCGCGCCGAGCCTGAGGAAGTTGGTGCACGTAACCAGCTAGTGACTAAGGACTTACGAGTGCGTGCCGATACGACTTCAACTCGCTCTTATGCTGGCGTACATTTGCCCCCTGAGTGTTGAGGCCGAGACATGCCAATGTCGACAGACAAACTGGTTGCGGCGGATTCGATGCCGGCGGCTTACGGCCCGATCCTAGTATTGATCCTGGTCGCGATCCTGCTGTCTGCGGCCATGGTTGTCATCTCGCACATCCTGCCCAAGGCCAAACGCACCGGCCCCGCGAAGGATGCCACCTATGAGGCCGGCATGGAGGCCATGGGCGATGCCCGGCGACGATTCAACGTCCGCTTCTACCTCGTGGCCATGCTGTTTCTGCTGTTCGACGTTGAGATCGTCTTTATGTATCCCTGGGCGATTGCTTTCATGGATGCGCGGCAGGCAGGCCAGGTTGCACAGGTCAGCTTTCTGTTCGTCGAGATGGCGATTTTCTTCGGTTTGCTGCTGGTCGGCTTTGCATACGATTGGGGCAAGGGCATCCTGCGATACGACTGAGAGCCGACAGATCAACTGACATGGCTAAACACGAACATGATCCCCACTCCATGACCGGTGAGGACATCCTCACCACGCGGCTGGCCGGCGTGGTGGCCTGCCTTCGCAGGAAGGGCGTCAACTGGTCGCGGAAGAATTCTCTATGGCCCTTGCCCTTTGCCACCGCGTGCTGCGGCATTGAGTTGATGGCCACGGGCGCCAGTCGCTACGACGTGGCTCGCTTCGGCGCCGAGGTCATGCGTTTCAGCCCGCGGCAGAGCGATCTGCTCATTTGTGCCGGCCGCGTGGCCATCAAAATGATGCCCGTCCTCCAACGGATCTACAAGCAGATGTGCGAGCCCAAGTGGGTGATCTCGATGGGAGCCTGCGCATCCACCGGCGGCGTGTTCGACACCTACGCCGTCGTGCAGGGCATCGATCAGTTCATGCCCGTGGATGTGTACGTGCCGGGCTGCCCGCCCAGGCCGGAGACGCTGATCGAAGGCATCATGGCCATCCAGCGGATCATCGAGCGGGAAGGTATCAAGACCAGCGCCGAGCGGGGCAAAGGGCTGCGCCTCGTGGTTCAGCCGACCGTGCAGCTGAACGTGGAAGAGCCCGTGCAGATTGGAGAACCGAAATAGCCATGGCCACTGCGGAGGAAATACTCGCGACGCTGCGGTCACGGTTTCCCGACCTGTCGCTGGAGGCCAGACCACAGGTGATGCGTGAGCCCTTGCCCGGCGATCAGTCACATGTCCGGATCGAGGCGGGCAGGCTCATGGATGTGCTTCAGTTCTTACGCGATGATCCTCAGACGAAATTCGAGCAGCTCTGCGATCTGACCTGTGTCGATTACCTGAATTTCCCCGGCGCCACCGACCGCTTCGGTCTTATTTACTCCTTGCTGTCGCTGACCCACAACCACCGCTTCTGGATCAAGTGCTTCGTCAACGACCCGAACCCGCGGGTTCCTTCAGTCGTGCCGCTCTGGCCCGGTGCTGATTGGATGGAGCGGGAAGTCTTCGACATGTTCGGCGTCGTCTTCGATGGCCACCCCGACTTGAGGCGCATCCTGACCTGGGACGGTTTCGAGGCCCATCCCCTTCGCAAGGACTATCCGCTCCGCGGGAAAGGGGAGCGGGAGAACTACGAGGTGGTTCACCGCGACAGCGCCTGAGGCTCCGGAGCGTCTCTACGACAGTTTGGCCGCCACCGCCTGATACAGATCGCCGCCCACCCGGTGAATGAGGCCTTTCAACTGCAGGCCGGTCAGTGCCGCCGCGACCCGCTGAGGCGGTAATCCCGACCCCTCACAGACCTCTTCGACCGCCACCGGCTCCGGACCCAGAACCCCCATGATTTTCTTTTCGTTCTCGTCCAGGGACACAATCGCCTGCGGGGACGGTTGAGCCGACGGCCTTTCGCCGTCGGTTTGCGGCATCAGCGCGGAGCCGACCTCGCCAAGCTCTTCCAGGATGTCCCGCAGATTCGTCACCAGCTTCGCGCTGCTCGAGCGGATGAGATCGTGGCAACCCTCGGCGTGGGGCGTGTCTACCCGACCGGGGACCGCGAAAACCTCCCGATTGTACTCTGTCGCCAGCCGCGCCGAGATCAGCGCCCCGCTCCGCAGCGGTGCCTCCACGACCAGCACGCCCAGCGAGAGCCCGGCAATGATGCGGTTTCGCGGCGGGAAGTTCCCGGAGTCGGGCATCACGTTCATTGGTAGCTCACTGATGATCGCGCCGTGCTCCGCGATCATGCCCGCCAGCTCGGCCGATTCGGGCGGATACAGATGGCAGAGTCCGCAGCCGAGGACTGCAATGGTCCTTCCGCCGGCGGCCAATGCGCCGTAATGGGCACGCGTGTCGATGCCGCGGGCCATTCCCGAGACGATCGTCAGACCGGCATTGGCCGCCAGGGCGGCAAAACGCTCCGCCTGCTCCTGCCCGTAGCGCGAGCAGCGCCGTGTCCCGACGATGGCCAGGGCAACGGCGTCCTCCGGCTCCAGGGCGCCACGGATGTACAAGCACGGTGGCGGGTCGCTGATTGCCCGCAACGCGGCCGGGTACTCCTCGTCGGCCAGACAAATGACCCGGACGCCGTGACGGGCCGCCAGTTCGATTTCAGCCCCGACATCGACTTGCTCCCGACCTCGGGCAATGCCCTCGGCTACCTTCGACCCGATCTGGCTGACTTCCATCAGGCGGCCCACGCCGGCCCCCAGCGCCGCATCGATTCCGCCAAGTTCGCGAAGAAGATTCGCGAAGCGGATGGGACCGACTTCGGGGCACAGGTGAAGGTGAAGGTACTTCTCGCCGGTTGGCGATATCACGGCGGATCGCGACATGTTTCCTCCTTTCGCTCGCAGGCACCGTGGCGGCCCGCGCCGGCAGCACCGGTGGCCGCGCAAGGATCGTTCTTCCGTCACATGACTGCTGTGATAATAAGCTGGTGATTGCCCGAACGGAAGATGCGCCTTCCCTTTGCCCGCAGACCGATCCGGCGGGCGCCCGATCTCCGGCGAGTGCTAGGCCGCAGGCTCGGCGCCGGAGGCCACCAGGTCGGAATGGATCAACTCGGCGGAGAACCCGTCGTCGATCAGCCGCCGGCACGGGAAGCCCTCGTCCACCTCGTGCCAGTACTCGATCCGCTCCTGTCCCAGGCACCAGCAGAGTTCGATCTCCCGTCCCTGGTAGACGCTTCGGAAATCGATGATGCCTCGCTGCCAGTCCCGCAGGCGGCAGCCCACGCTGGAAAGCTCGTCAGCCAGCCAGCGCAGTTTTTCCAGCTCGACCTTGTACTGGTCGCGGGTCCGTTCGTGGTCCTCGCGCGAAACGGAGGGCCGCCGGATGTGGCACTTGTCCTCCAAGGCGCAGACCTTGCGGTGTTGTTTGACAATGTCGGCAACCACCCGCTTCACGAACGGCAGCGTGCGGTTGGCATGTTCCAGCGTGAACACTCGACGACGCGAAGTTGATCGCTCCGTCCCATGCAGTCGTGGAGAACTGTCTACCTCCATGAGTTCCTCGCTCAGGTCGACGGGGGACATCGGGGGGCTCAGCACTTCAGTTCATGAATGCGAGGTTACCACCCTCCGCATGTCAAGTCAATGCAGATGGATCGATTTCATGCGCTGCTTTCGCGACACGCGCGTTCTGATCACTGTCGCTCTTTGTCGTCCGTTAATAGCCCGTGTGCCCGCCGGAATTAACGGGGCTCAGCAAATCCGCGTCCGGCAATCAGGTCCAACCTGGTCCGTAAAGACACCGTGTGTTACCGGACGCGACAAAATCGTCTTCGCAGGCGTCGGGCCGGAGTGACGTGGACGACGCCTCTGCCGCCGGTCCTGGCTAGGCTCTGTGGCCGCTGTATGAGAGCCGGGCGGAAGTCTTATGGACATGGTGTCACGCCCGTGTCACTGCAATGTTGGTGATGGATTCCCGCGCATGACTCCGTACTGGTCGCCTGTGCCTGGTTCCCGCCCGGATATGGAGGCGGCGGCCATGCCCGGATCGTTGCCCACGCGGTTTGGCCGGCAGCGCCTCCCGCGTGGCGCCGATCCTGGTTGCCGGCTTTCAGACTCAACACGTCGTGTCGCTGGGCCGCAATTCTGCCGGGGCCTCGTGCCGTACCTCCTTCTCCTCAAGCCGGGCGGGCAGGAACGGCAGCATGCGCTGCGGATCGCGGCCACTGTCACCGTGGCGCCCGTTTTAATGAAATGATTCTGCTTGGCATCACCACCCCTGATTGGTTACACTCTGCGCTTAGGGTAAGGTGGGTGTGTCGGCCAGCCCAATGATGGCGAAAGCCGGATGGGAATCAGCCGCATTGTTGCGGGACAGGGCAAATCTGGACTTGGCCGTTGCTCGCGCAGAGCACCAACGGGCAGGTGCTGGCCCGCATGTTGTGGCAGTTTGATCTCACGTCCCTGCGATCATGTGGGACGAGCATGAAAACAAAGAAAGAGAGCACGATAGACCCACACCATGCGCCCACTGTGCCGCCCTATGCGTCCACGCTTTTCCCGGAGGCCATCAGCCGATGGCAGGCCATTGTCGATCTCATCGCTCAAGCGGTGGGCGCGAGGGCCGTCCTGATCATCACCTTTCACGCCCGGCAAGCCGAAGTCCTGGTCAGCAGTCAATCCGCCGGCAGCCTCTACCGACCGGGGGACAGGGCCGACTTCGGATCGAGCCTCTACGCTGACTCCTCACTGGTGGCCGGAAGAGAACTACTGGTCGTCGATGCCCGCAGCGACCCGCGGTGGGCCCGGTGTTCGGACTTCTCGGCCGGGGTGCTTTCCTGCCTGGGTGTCCCGTTGTCGAGGGCCGATGGCGCCGTATTCGGGGCCTTGTGCGTCTTGAACGACAAGGAGGATCAGAGTCCCGACTTCGCCTGGGCCGTTGTCCGGCAATGCAGGGCTCAAATCGAGTTGGAACTGAAGCTGAGGGATGATCTCGCCGGCCGCGAAAACGAGCTGGACTCGCTCCGCAAAGACCGGGATCTCGTCTCGGCGATTCTGGACACGGCCGATGCCCTCGTGGTGGTTCTCGGGCTCGACGGACAGATCCTCCGATTCAACCGGACGTGCGAGCGGGCGACGAAATACTCCGCCGCCGAGGTTCGCGGCAAATACCTGTGGGATCTTCTCCTCCTCCCTGAGGAAACCGACGCCGTCAAGGCCGTCTTCAGGCAACTGCGCGTCGGCCAGTTTCCGAATCAGCACGAGAATTATTGGCTCACCCGCGACGGCGACCGCCGCCTGATTGCCTGGTCCAACACCGCTCTGCTCGGTAGTGACGGCCGGGTGGAATGCATCATCGGCACCGGAATCGACATCACCGACCGAAGGCGGGCCGAGCAGGAAAGAGAGAAGCTCAAGGAACACGTCTACAAGATGCAGAAGATGGAGGCCATAGGCCAGCTCGCTAGCGGTGTGGCACACGACTTCAAGAATCTTCTCACTATTGTCCTCGGCTGCACCGAGCAGCTCCTGAAGACGCCCGAGCCGGACGAGGTCGCCAGGAGGACGCTGCTGAATTCGATCGATCACGCGGCGCGCCAGGCCAGCGGGGTGACCCGGTCCCTTTTGACCATCAGCCGTGACTTGTCCATCGAGAAGCACCCTGTGCTGCTGTCGACGGTTATCGAGGAAGGAACCGCCTTGCTGCGCCATACCCTTCCATCAACTATCGAGTTGAAAGTAGACACGGCAGGCGACGCCGCGCTGTGGGTGGACGCCGACCCTGCTCAATTGCAGCAGGTCATCCTGAACCTCGTGATCAACTCGCGCGACGCGATGCCTGACGGGGGCGTATTGAGCATCTCCGTGTCTCCCGCCGAGACGGCGTCGCAGGGCCGCCAAACACGCACCCCGGCGTTCGCGCGGATCTCGGTCCGCGACACGGGCGTGGGCATGCCCCCGGAAGTACGCTCGCGCATCTTCGAGCCCTTCTTCACGACTAAGCCGCGCGGTTACGGAACCGGTCTGGGCCTGATTATGGTCGAGAGCATTGTCAAGGCACACGGAGGCAGCATCTCGGTTGAATCCCAAGCCGGACAAGGGACTACAGTCCAGATCCTGCTGCCCTGCCTTCCGACAAGAGCGGCCCTCGGCCGCGCCGCGCCACCCCAATATGACTCGCCCGCAGGCCGCGAGCTCGTGCTGCTGCTCGCCGACGCGACCGCCCTTCGAGGCATCATGGTCCTCGGCCTGCGCTCGCAGGGTTTTGAGGTCATCCATGCCGCTGACGAACGGTCGGCCTGGGAAACCTGCCACTACTATCATGACGCGATAAGGGCGATCGTCGTCGACGCTGACGCCTGCCAGGCCGGCGGAGTGGAGTGGCTGCGCGAAATGAAGCAGCCGGATGGATCCGCGCCGGCCGTCGTCATCGTGGGCAGCAACTTGGAGGATGTCGGGGAGCTGGATATTCCCAACATTGCGTTCCTGAGCAAGCCGTTCCAACCTGCTGATCTTGGAAAGGCTGTTGAGCAGCTTACCAGAGGCCACTCTGCTCATTCGGAGGTGACGCCGTGAGTAACCCAATCTCGATTCTGGTCGTGGATGACCATGCGATGGTGCGCTCGATGCTGAAGGACCGGCTCGAATCCGAACCGGATCTCAAAGTCGTGGCGGGGGTGGGCACCGCCGAGGAGGCCATCCCCTCAGCATTGGAGTCTAGACCGGATATCGTGTTGATGGATATCGACATGCCCGGCATGGCTTGCTTTGAGGCCGCCAAGCTCATCATGCGGCGGTGCCGCCAGACTCGCGTGGTGTTCCTCAGCGCGTTCGTTCAGGATCGCTACATCGAGCGGGCCATGGAGGTGGGGGCTTGGGGCTATGTGACCAAGACCGAATCGGATGATTCTCTCCTCCGGGCGGTTCGCAACGTCGCCGCCGGAGAGGCCTATTTCTCTCCCGAGATCCAGGCCAGGATCGTGGTTGGCGACGATGGTCCGCGGCTCAAGAAGGGCGCATGCTCGTTGACATCGACACTGACGCCGCGGGAAATGGAGATTCTCCGCTATGTGGCCCGGGGCATGTCAAAGAAGGAAATCGCGCAGACGGTGCACATCAGCGTCAACACCGTGAACCGGCATGCCAGCAGCCTGATGAATAAGCTCAATATTCACGACCGCGTCAAGCTGACACGCTTCGCCATTCGTGAGGGCCTCGCCGAAGGCTGAACCCTCGCCCCGATAGGGGGGCCGCCCAATAGTGCCCTGCCTCCCGGGCCGCCGTTGCGGTCGTGCCTCTGGTTCCCCCCGCAACACCTCGCCGAGGGTTACGTGGATGCCGCTTCCTCGCGTCTTCCGCTCGACAGGGACGGCGGCGACACGAACCCGCCCCCATGCTTGGCGCCGTCCACGATCGCCACCAGCTCCTCCACCATGTTCTTCATCGTCTGAGCCTGCTCGCCCAATTGCTCGGCGGCGGAAGAGGACTGCGAAGCCTCCGAAGCGGTCTCCTGAGTCACCTTGCTCATCTGGGAAACCGTGGTATTGACCTGCTGAACGCCCTGCGCCTGCTCCTCCGAGCCGCGAGCGATCGCATTGACCAGCTCCGAAACGCGCGTCGCGTCGGTCACGATCTCACCAAGCGACCGGCCGACTTCGGCGACCGCCTGCGTGCCTTCCCGCGTCCGCTCAACGGAATCGCCGATCAGTGTGGTCGTTTCCTGGGCGGCCTCGGCGGCGCGTCGGGCTAGGTTGCGTACTTCATCCGCGACGACGGCGAAGCCGCGGCCGTGCTCACCGGCCCGAGCCGCCTCCACCGCGGCATTCAGGGCCAGCAGATTGGTCTGGAACGCGATCTCCTCGATGGCCTTGATGATCTTGCTGATCTTGCCCGCGGACTCATTGATGGCCGTCATCGCCTTGTTGAGCCGGGCCATCGTCTCGTCGCCTTGCTTGGCCTTCTGCTGAGCCTGGGCTGCCAGTCCGTTGGCCCTCTGGGCGTTGTCGGCGTTCGTCTGCGTCATGGCCGACATCTGCTCCATGGCGCTGCTGGTTTCCTCCAGCGAAGCAGCCTGCTCCGAAGCCGATTCCGCCAGTCGCTGGCTGGCCCCGGAAATCTGTCCGGAGATTTCCACGAATTCGGATGAGCGGGCGGTCAGATTCCCGATCACTCCCTTCAACGATCGCACCAACGGTCGAATGACCAGGGGGAACAGCGCCATGGCCATGATGACCAGGGCGATGCCGCCCAGCGCGCCGGACAGGCCCAGGGCCTTCCTCACGCTGGCCTGGAACGTCGTTCGCGCGTCAGCCAGCATGCCATTGATTTTCTCTTTGGAGAACTCCAGGTGCAGCAGACCATAAAGCTTGCCGACCTCCAGGTCCGGCCGCAGTCGCAGCATGTCCGTGCCCACCATGAGGGGCTGGTACATCGACAAGACCTTTTCGTCTTCGACGACGATCAGGTCATTGGCCGACTGGGCCTTCTCCCACACGCCGGCGTCCGCGCTCTGGCCCACGCGATCGGAAGGCGAAGCCAGCTCCACTTTGCGGGATGATCCGATGAAGGTGATCGCGTCGATCCCCCCGTACTGACGCTGTTGGTCCGCAAAGTCGGTAAACTGCTTGTTCTCGCCGGTCTGCAGCAGACGCTCAGAGGCCATATAGATGCTCTGCGTCGTACCCTGCGCTGCGTCCCGTTTTACGGCCAGTGATGAATCCTGAATGCGGGACAGGGTCTGTTCGAAACCGCTGACGTAACGCAGGTGCTGAATAGTGCACAGGCCGGCCATGGCCACCGCAAACAGCCCCAATGTGAGCAAGAAAACACGCTTGGCAAGACTCGCGTTGCGAAGAATCATTTTCGTTTCCCCCCACGATCTTGTTCCTTGTAATCGACGGCGTGGTATTGTTCACCCTTCCGGTAGAAGGGGAAGGATCGTTTCTTCGAGAAGTCCTTGCTGGTGCAGGCGATGCACGGCGCCCCGGCCCGGATGCACCAGTTCACGCCGCCGTTCCACTGCCGTTGCGGGCAGTTGCTGTGACTCAGCGGCCCCAGGCAGCCCAATTTGAACAGGCAGCCTTCATCCCCGAAGTTCTCCGCAAACACTTCCTTCTGCCAGTAATGGAAGCGCGGGCAGTCATCATGCACCGAGTGCTTGCAGATCATGTCGGGAGTCAGCAGATCGGGGTCCACCTTGGGGTAGCCGATCCCGGCGGCATGCGCCAGTACGGCCACCAGAGTGTGCGGGTGGACCGGGCAACCGGGACAATTGACCAGTCGCCCCTTGGTCTGCATTCCTTTGCTCTCCATGTATTCCTGCAGGCCCATCGCCCCGGTCGGGTTGCCCTCGGCTCCCGGGATTCCGCCGAACGCTGCGCAGGAGCCTGCAGCCAGGATGAGTTCCGCATTTTGCAGCGCCGTCGGCAGGATGTCCGTCAGCGGCCGACCGCCGAGCAGGCAGGACTCCGGCATCTTCGGGGCGATAGCTCCTTCGAGCACCAGATAGTACTTCCCTTCGGCGATCAGCTTGTCGATGATCTCCATCGCCAGCTTGCCCTGGGCTGCCGACAGGTTCGAGTGGAAAACCATGGACATCATCTGGGTGACGATTTCCAGCGGCCCGGGCTCATCCGAGTTCAACAGCGAAATCGAGCAGCCGGTGCAGGACATCCCCTGCAGCCACAGCACGTTCCGCTGCCGCTCGAAGATCCGCTGCAACCCTTGCGCCAAGCCTGGCACGACGCTCGGGCCGAGGCCCAGCCCGGCGGCCACAGCCCCGCCCATCCGGAGAAACTCTCGCCGTGAATATTTTGCCATGGTCGTACTCTCTCCTCGCCTGCGAGGCCTTGGCAGCCTCTCGGCTTTCTTTCAATGCACAGCGCACGCGATACAGGGGTCGAATGACCTGACAAGGCGGCCCATCTCGATCGGCTGCGCGGGATCCTTGATCTCGATCCCTTCAAGGGCCTTCTCGACCGGCCCCGGTTTGCCCTGGGCGTCGCGCGGCGAGCAGTTCCATGTCGTCGGCACCACGCACTGATAGTTGCTGATGTGGTGGTCCTTGATCGACAGCCAGTGCCCCAGAGCACCCCGCGGCGCTTCAGTCAGTCCGACGCCGCTGCCGCTCTCGGGGATCGTAAAGTCGGTGGTGGCCGGCGTGTCGACTTCGATTTCCTCGAGCCATTTGAAGCACTGCTTCGCCAGCCACACGCTCTCCAGCCCGCGGGCCACGTGCCGGCCCAGCACGGAAACGAGCTTGTCCACGCTCAGATTCAGTGAAGAACAGAACCCGTCGACCTCCTTCTTCACCCAACCCCCGTCGCCGGCCTTGTAGTTCACCATGATCCGCGCCAGAGCTCCGACCTCCATCGGTTGCCCCTTGTAGCGCGGAGCCTTGATCCAGCTGTATGCTCCCGGCTTGCCCGCCTGCGGCTGCGTGTCCCCCTCGCCCGGGTACCTGGCCCCGATGTCCACGTAGGAGGAGTGCTTGACCTCTTCCGTGATCTGCTTGACGTCCAGGGGTTCCCATTTGCCGTCCAGCACCACGCCGGGCCGGTGGAACTTATTGCCGCTGTCGTCCAGATCGAAGACGCCGTAGCACAGGAAGTTGCCGTACCCGCCGCCGATCTCAAAGTACTGCGGAAACTCGGCGGCCGCTTCGATGAGGTCCGGTATGTAGGTGCTCTCGATAAAGCTGAGCACCTCCTTCAGGCGGGAGGTATAGGCCAGCACGCGCTCCAGCGTTGGAGTCTGCGTGCAACCGCCCGGGATCAGCGCCGTGGAGTGCGGCAGCCTGGCCCCGAACACCGCCGCCATCTCGTGGCAGCGGCGCCGCAGGTCCAGCGCCTTGACATAATGGCCCACCAGCGTGACGTTGCGGTCCGCGCTCTTGATGTAATCGCACTCGTAGCGCGGCAGGAATGGCGCCGCCGGGAAGACCTCCTTCCTCGCCAGCGCCCCCTCCACCCACGCCTTGACGGTCTTCAGCGTCGGGTCTGTTCCGCCATACCCCAGCACTGCGGTCACATCGACGAAGTCCAGCGCCGCCAGATGGTAGAAATGGAGCACATGCGATTGCAGATAATTGGCGCCCTGGATCAGGTTCTGGAGAAGCCTCCCATTTCGGCTCGGCTTGATGCCGTAGGCTTGCTCCTGGGCCCGCACCGAAGCGATGCCGTGGCTGATCGGGCAGACGCCGCAGACGCGCTGCGTGATCTGCTGCGCATCAAGGGGATCGCGACCCCGTAGGATCTGCTCCAAGCCGCGGAACATCTCTCCCTCGCACCGCGCCTCGGTGATGCGATAGATCGGCGTGTCGCCCGTGTCGACCTCCTCGGTCTCGGTGTGTACGGCCAGATGCCCCTCGATTCTCGTCACCGGGCTGACGGCAATAGTTGTGCTCATAAACCGACTCCTGGATGTCAGCAGCACCGGGACCCCGGCGTCACCGACGCGACCGCCTTGGTCAGTCTCCCCAAAGCCAATGGCGCCGCGGCCACCTCGTGCCTTCGGATGGGCAGGATTGCCCTCACCACACCCCGCATCGGTTAACTTGGCATCAGCATGAAGCAGTCTGTTCTCGGTAAATCCGGAGCCGATAATTTGCGTCTGCGGCGGATTGGGCCGCATCATGGTAGAATGGTGGCATGACGCTGCCTGTTGTTGCCATCGTCGGCCGCCCCAACGTGGGCAAGAGTTGCCTGCTGAATATGCTCGCCGGCAAGCGGATCGCCATTGTCGATCCTACGGCGGGCGTCACCCGCGATCGGGTCAGCGCTATTTGCGAGTTTGACGAAAAATACTTCGAGCTGATCGACACCGGTGGATATGGCATAGAAGATCAGGATAATCTGACTGCCCACATCCAGCAGCAGATCCGATATGCGATCGGCAGCGCTTCCCTGATCCTGTTCGTCTTGGACGTCCGTGAAGAGATCACCCCGCTGGACCTGGAAGTAGCCAGGCTCCTGCGTTCGGTGGCCACGCCCGTTCAACTGGTGGCCAATAAGGCCGATGTCGCCCTTCACGAGCAGCAGGCGGGCACCTTCGTGAGCCTGGGCTTTGGCGAACCGATCTGCGTCTCCGCCCTGCACGGCAACCATCGCCGCGAGCTGATGGAACTGATCCATGAGCGACTGGGACGCAAGGCCGGCACCAAACCGCCCGACGCCATCATGAAGATCGCCCTGGTCGGCCGCCGCAACGTCGGAAAGAGCACCTTCGTGAACGCCCTGGCCGGGCAGGAACGTGTGATCGTCAGCGAGGTGCCGGGCACAACCCGCGACTCGATTGATGTGCGCTTCCAGATGGACGGCCGGGAGTTCCTCGCCATCGATACCGCCGGCATGCGCAAGGCCCGCACGCGGAACACGGACATCGAATTCTATGGTTACGCGCGGGCCGTCGCTTCGATCCGCCGCGCCGATGTCGTGCTCTTTCTCATCGATGCGACCGTGCCGATTGGAGAGGTGGACAAGAAGCTGGCCGAGTGCATCCTTGGCGAATACAAACCGTGCGTCTTGGTGGTGAACAAGTGGGATCTGGCCAAGGGCCGCGCCAGCGCCGAGGATTACGGAGAGTACCTCGCCAGGACGCTCCCGCAGTTGAACCACGCCCCCCTCGCGTTCTCAACCGCCACCCACGGGCGAAATATACGCTCCACCATCGATCTGGCCCAAAGCCTGTTCAGACAGGCATGCAAGCGGGTGACGACAGGCCAGCTCAACAGGGCAGTTCAGGAAACCCTGGATGCTCACCAGCCGATGGCCGGCAAACATGGAGCAGAGCCCAAGATCTTCTACGCCACCCAGATTTCGGTGTGCCCCCCGACGATTGTCCTGTTTGTCAACAATCCGGCCCTTGTGCGGGAACAATACCGCCGGTTTGTCGAGAAACGGCTGCGGGAAGCGTTGCCATTTGAGGAGATTCCGGTACGATTATTCTGGCGAATGCGCAGATCGCTGGGTGAAGCGAGTCCATCTCGGCGGAAGGCTCGACCATAACGGAGCAGGCGCTGGCCTCGGTCTTGCGCTCGCCAGGGGGTCTGGGAGACCGACATCGTGGCCATCGAGTTTCATTGCGAGCATTGCAACAGCCTCATCAAGGCCCCGGAGGAGAGCGCTGGTCGCACGGGCAGGTGTCCGCACTGTGGCGCGGAGACTTATATCCCCCGCCCCGTCGACGACACGGACGAATTGTCGCTGGCCCCGCTGGATGAAGAGGATGAACGGCGGCGGCGCCAGGCGGCCGCCGAGGATGCGGCCTACCAGCGCAAGCTGCTCGAAGACAGGGTCCTGCCGGGCGAAAAACCGGTGCGGCGTCGGGACGCGCCGGCGGCACCGGAACAGGCTCCGGAAAAGCCGTCGTCTAAACAGATCACGCGGCAATTGGTGCAGTATCTTGAGGCCATGAGCAGCGGACAGCTTCCTCGAGCGGGCGAGCTGGTGCGCGAAATGGCCAAGAACAAATCCCAGGTGCTGCCCATCCTCGACGCCATGGAAACGGAGGATTTGACCGGCTATGGATTGCCCGCTTTGCCGCGGCCGGTTCTGATGGGCTTTCTGAAACAACTGCGGACGCAGTTATAATGCGGTGATCTGGTTCCGAGCGCGGCATGACCTGCCGGCCGGTCCGGGAAGATGAGGGTGGGTGCGGCGGATGAGGGGGGGTGTTCGCCCCGGAAGTGGAATAAGGGCACGTTCAGGGTCTCGGCGACCTATACTCGTAAGGGGACATATTCGCATTTTGGATCGCCCTCTGAGAGAGCCATGATCCGACGATTGTTGAGTGAGCAGGTGGGATTCGCGTAGCCATGACACAAGGCTCGGAGCAGGGACAGTCTGCATATCCCCAGCGACGCGTCTGCGTGGCCTGCCCCAATTGCCGGCAGGGCTACCGCATCTCCGCCCGGCTCCTGGGACGTCGGCTCATCTGCCGGCACTGCCACTATGAATGGCGGGCCCAGGAGGTCGATCCGGAGGAGTTTCGCTCCGGCCGCCTGGTCGGCAACGCCACGTCGCAGGACTCCGGCACCACCGTCCTGCCTGAGGAGTTGCCTCCCCGCGCTGGCTCCAGCTCCATCGCCATCGATATGTCCTGGGCGGGCCGCGAGTTGGGCCGCTATCGCGTCATGTCGCTCCTCGGCCAGGGAGGCATGGGATCGGTGTGGCGAAGCCACGATGCCACCCTCCGCCGCGACGTGGCTCTGAAGATTTTGAACAAATCCCGAAGAAACGGCGGCGATGCCGGTGGACTCAACGTCGAGTTATTCCTCCAAGAGGCCCGCGCCGTCGCAAAACTGCAACACCCCTCTGTCGTCTCCATCTATGAGGTAGTCGAGGACCAGGGCCAGGTCTTTCTTGCCCTGGAGTTGATGGAAGGTGGCACCCTCAAGGAGTACGTCGAACGCTACGGAAAAATCCCGCCGCGAGAGCTTTTCAAGATGATGGTGGGTCCTGTTCGGGCTCTCGCCCTGGCCCACAAGCGCGGAATCATCCACCGCGACGTCAAACCGGGCAATCTGATGTTCGACGACCATAGCAACCTCAAGCTGATGGACTTCGGTCTGGCGGAGGTTGCCCAGGAGTCGGCGAGTGAGAAGATGAAGGGCAAGGCCGTCGGCTCGCTGGGATGGATCGCCCCCGAGACAGCGAGAGGGTTGGGCACCACTGCCGCCAGTGATATCTACGGCATGGGCTTGGTGATGCTGTACGCCCTGGCTGGCAAACCGTGGTTCCAGTCAAAATCGCGCGCCGAGCTGATCGCCTTACACCAGAACCCCCCGCCGTTGGAGCTTAACGGGATCAAGGGCCTCACCCCAAAAGGCGCCGCGATGCTGCGGAAGTGCCTGGCCGTTGATCAGGCCGATCGCTTCCTGACGGCGGACTTGCTGGCCGATGCCGTGCAGGAATGTGCCGAAGAGGATCCCGAGCGACTGGCCAAGCAGCGGAAGAACGTCGCTCTCAAGGTCGTCCTGGCCAGCATTGTCAGCGCTGTACTGGCTGGCTCCGCGGCCATCTACGCCTACACGGTATGGCTAGACAGCAAAGGCAAGGGATATATGCCCCCGGCGCAAGGCGGCGAGAGCGAACGCGTTGTGCCCATGCAGTATCAGCGCAAGAATCCGCCGCGTGAGCGGACTGAAGCGCCGGTGCCCGCCCGCCCGCCCGCCGTTGCAGGTCCGGCGACCCAGCCTTCCGCTGGCCTGAGCCCTCCAAGCCCCGCCGGTACGCCACAACATCCTGCCGAGAACCAGGCTCAGCCGGGATCACCCGGCCCGCTGACGTCGGCCCCCGCGCCGTCGGAAGTCCCGCGAGACTAGGCAGCGCACCACGCCTCGTCGCCTGGCAGCATCGCAACATCCTGCACAGAATGCCCGCACAGCCGGCCGACGTTCGCGCTGGCCATCGGCCGCTCCGGATCCTCGACCCGCCAGACGAAGATCTGGTCGCGGCGGTCATTTACGCCGATGATGAAATCATCCGCGGCAAACCCCCAGCGCAGTTTCTGATCGCAGCGGTACTCGCCGCGATATGCGTCCCCCAGCACGTGCAGGTCAAGTTGCGGCCGGCCATCGGCGATGAGTAACCGCGGCACACCGCCGCCCGCCAGCCAGGCGAGCGAGCCGACCGCGCTGCCGCTCGGCCCCCGGATCGCCTCCGCATTGCTCGCCGGATCGGCGGCATTCCATCGCAGCACCGCTCCGTCCGACAGGCCCCCGTGCACGAAGCCGTCCCTGACCAGAAGGGTTTCAACCACCGCCGGCGCCGGCAGCACCACCGGGGCGGCCTCCGCCTCCGGAAGCCAGCCGATGACACGTTCATCCAGGCTCAGCCATAGCCGCCCGGAGTCGTCCACCTGGACGCTTCGCACAACGCTCGCCCCGCGGGTGACGTCCGCGATGCACGTCTCACAGAAAGGCCGAGGCTCTTGAGTCCCCGGCGCAGGCGGTATGTCATCCGCGCTTCTGGCATCGCTCGGCGTCTGCCAAGGCCATCGCACTAGGCCGATCTCGGAATGTGTTGCATAAAGATGTTCACCCAGTCGAACAGCGGCATTGAATCCATTTCGCGGCCGCAAATCCCCCTTGAAAGCATACACTTGCCGCGATTCGCTCCTCCATTCGACGACGTGAACCCCGTTTCTGGCTCCGACCAGCAGCAGCCGCCTGTCCCCGTCGCGACCCAGCCGTACCGATCGCAAAGGTCCGACTTCCGACGATAACTGCAGGCGAGATTCAGGCTGCCGCAGGTCGGTTGCTTCGAAGGCCAGGACCTCGTTCCCCGCGACGACGATGATCGCCTCGGTCCGCCGCGTGGGGGGGTTCAAGGCCGCCAGACCTTCGTACAACGCTCCCCGCCGCGCCGGATCAAATGTCTTGATGAGATCGACGATGCTCTTGCCGCTCTTGGAGGCCATGCTCTTGGCCTGCTCCAGCAGCTTCCCCAGTTCGTCGAGATGTTTGACCCGAGCCCGGGCCGCTGCGGTTCGAAGCTGCTCCTCGACTTCCTGCTGCCTTCGACGAGACGCCGCCGTCTGTTCATTCTGGCGAAATCCGGCGTACGCCGCCGATTCGAATCCGACCTTCGTGTCGCCACCGAGTGCCAGACCCGACTCGAAACCGAGCGGTCTGAAATGGGCGTCCAGCACCGCGTCGAACTCGCCACGGGCGATCGGTGATGCCAGGGTCGCGGCGTCGCGGGCTCGGGCAAAATCACCCAACGCCGATCGGGCAACCGCCTCGCAATATCCCCGCAAATCGTCCGCCTTGACGTAGGAGCCGCTGCCCAGCAGCGCATCGCGGAATGAGAGCAGCTCGGCCTTTTCAGGAACCACCTGGACCGAAAGCGTCAGCGACGCGGCGAACTCGTAGCCGTCCTTGGAGGTCAAGCCGCCGACGCTGTAGTTGAGGGCGAAAGGCACGGTCCGGACGAACAACAGCTCACGTGTGTCGGCCGACTCGACCGCGCGGCCGGGCAGCACCATGCGCGTCAGGCCCGACGCGATCCAGGCAAGAGCGGCGCACGATGGCGGTACGATGATCTCGCGGTTCAGAAACGAAAAGACATCCTCCGTGGAAACGAGGATCGCCACAAAGTCGCGATCGCGGCTCAGCATTTCCAGGTCGACTCGATTGGCCATTCACACCGACCCCGCCAATGTGGCTTTGGTCAGAGTGTGGCACCAGCTAATAGCCGGTGCCGCAAATCTCGAACTTCATCAGCACGTCGCCGCGAAGGCCTCGAACCTGGCGAGGTCCTTCTTTTGCACCGACGGCGGCGTGTCATCAATCACCGCCAAAAGGTCCTTCATCGTGATCGCCCGCGCCTGCGCCCCGTCGATCGCCTCCATGAACGGGATCGTCGCCGCTCGATCGGCCACCGCTTTCACGTCCGCCCCGCTATAGCCCTCCAGCCGCCGCACCAGTTCAGCGAAATCCACGTCGTCCGCCAGCGGTCGGCTGCCCAGGTAGATCTCCAGCAGGCGGTGCCTCGCCGGCTCGTCCGGCAACGGTACGTACACTTTGGAGTCAAATCGCCCCGGCCGCATGATTGCGCTGTCCAGCGACCACGGCTCATTAGTGGCCCCCACAAACAGCAGCGGCGAGGACTTCACGCTTCGGTCAAATCCTTCGAGTTCCTGGAGAATCTGCGGCACGACCCGCGTCATGACGCTGCTCTGCGAGTCTCGGCGCGCCGGCACCAGGGCCTCGATTTCGTCGATGAAGATGATCGCCCGCAGCTCGGCCTTGGCCGCTTGGAACAGCTTGCGGATGTTCTGCTCCGCTTCGCCCACCCATTTGCTGAGCACCTGCGCCGGCGAGATCACGAACATCGTCGCCTCGATCTCGCAGGCCACCGCCTTGGCGATCATGGTCTTGCCGGTTCCCGGCGGGCCGTACAGCAGCAAGCCCCCGCCGCCCGGTATCTTGTATTGCGCCGCCAGCTCCGGGTGGCTGAACGGGTAGATCATCTTCACCCGGATTTCCTGTTTGACGTCCTCCAGCCCCGCGATGTCGTCGAACTTGACCGTCGGCCTGTCGCGGACGATCCAGTCGGAGGCCTTGGCCCCACTGTCGTCGCCCTCCTTGTCAGCTGCCCGAGGCCCCGCCTTCCTGGCCGCCGCCCGCTCGTCGCACGACTTGGCGAACTGGATCAACTCCGCCGCCATGGCCTTGCGCCGCCGCCGGCGCTCGGCGTCGGTGGTCTGCTCTGCGATCTTGATGATCGCGTCCGCCGCCTGCATCAGATACGGCTTGGCCGCGCCGAAGTCGCCGGACTTGTACGCCGCCAGGCCCTTGTCTTTCAGCCGTTCGAATGTGTCGTAAGAGACAGTCATTGCTCTAACCGCAGTCCGCTTTGCATGCCGGCCGGCTGGCTCGTGCCGACCCTCTCCGGATGATCCTTTGTTGCGGACCTCTCGCTGTTACTGACTGGTTGTGCCGGCAACCCGGATTATTCGCCTGTTGCCGGCAGCGCCTTTTCGCTTGTCGGTTGCGCTTCTCCACGGCGGGCAGAAAACCTATCCGGTCCGCGCCGCTCGGTGGGCATTGTAGCGTGAAGTGGATCGTCCCCAATAGTCCCGTTACTTCCGGTACCCAAACCCCTTCAAGCTCTTTAACATCTCGACGATCTGGGCCTTGTGTTCCGTGAAGAAGGCGGCTGGATCGGACACCTCGGCGTCGTCCCTCGTCGTGACGATCGGCGGCGAAAAGCCGAACCCCTTGGCTGAGAATATGACCTTGTGATCATCGTCCACATAAGCGACGTGGTTCCAGTCGGTAAGAATGGTGAATTTGCGGTTTGTGTCGCTATAGAGGTCGTTGCCGAACGAATAGTCCTCCGGCGGATTCTTGACGCCCAACAACGGCATCAGCGTTGCCGCGAGGTCAAGATGGCTGGTCATGCGGTCCAGCTTGCGCGGTGCCCGGCCCGGCACCCAGAGCACGAACGGCACCAGGGTCTGCTCCTCGCTGAAGCTCGAATTGTGGCCCCAGCGGCCCT
>DATKKX010000493.1:0-7890 GCA_035542775.1 Phycisphaerae bacterium
CTGCCCACCAGCCCCTTCGGTCAGCCGTATGGTCAACCGGGCCTGGTCCCCGCGGCCAGCGATGTCGGGCCGCACTGGGGCAACATGACTCCGGTCCCGATCGTGAACAACACCATGCAGTTGGCGGCGCCGAGCGACACCAACATCACCGGGTCGCTGGGCAGCACGGCCAACTCGACGCCGGCCTTCCAGATCTTCGGCAGCTTCCTGGACAACATCCAGGTGGACTTCCTCCTTCGTGCGTCACAGATAGACAGGCGGGCGAGCGACCTGGATGCCCCCCGGCTGGTGCTGTTTAACGGCCAGGAAGCGACCTTCGAGGCGTTCGTCGAGCAGGACTACATCGCCGCCCTGACGCCCATCGTCGGGGACAATGCCGGTATGTACCAGCCGCAGGTCGATACCGCGGTGGCCGGCCGATCGTTGGATGTTCTGGCCACGGTTTCGGCGGATCGCCGCTACGTAACCATGACCGTCCAGACATTCACGCAAACGTTGGGCAACTTCAGGACCGTGTTCTTCGGCGGTTCGCAGACGGTCGGCTCGGGATTCATCGAGCTGGCCACCCGCAATTCGCAGCAGATCCGGACCACCGTTTCAGTGCCTGACGGCGGTACGCTGCTGATCGGCGGCCTGAAGCTCTCCGGTGAACGGGATATCGACGCGGGCGTGCCAATCCTCTCCCGCATCCCCATTCTCAAGCGGGCCTTCTCGAATACCTCGAACGTCAAGGACGATCAGGTGCTGCTGATCCTGATCAAGCCGACGATCATTATTCAGGAAGAAAAGGAGACCGAGGCCTTCCCGACGCTTTCGTCGGCGAAGTAGCCCTGAGCAAAACGCCACCGGCCGATAGCCGGGGCCCCGCAGGCCACAAGAACGATTGGAAACCAGGGCCGATTGGCTTCGACGCGAAGCCGATCGGCCTTCTTCTTGCCGATATACTGACAGGCTGCAACACGCCGAATTTGGCAGAATGATGAGTGCTGATCCGCCTGCGTCACCCGCCGAGAAGCCCGCCTTAGCCGGCAACAAGATGAACCAGTTGAGGTTCGCCGCCCCGTTCGCCGCGGGGTGTCTGCTTCTGGCTCTCGCCTGGTTCAAGCTGGGGGACCTCGATACGGGGTACCACGTCGCATACGGCGGATACTTTCTGGATCACGGCCGGATCGTCGACCATGATCCGTTCCTGTATCCCGAGCATGCCGTCTCGTTCATCAACGCCAACTGGGGCAGTCAGGTCATAATGGCCCTGATTCACCGGAAGGCGGGCCCCAACGGCTTGATCGCTCTGCGTCTAGCGCTGCTGGCGATCGTGTTTGGGTGCATTGCTGTCGCCACGCGAAGAATCGCGCGTGATGGAATACGCTCAGCCCTCGGCACTCAGCACTCAGCACCTGCCCTCTGGATCGCCTGGGCATGGATGCTGGCCGCCCTGGCCGGCTACGAACGGTTCAGTATGCGGCCGGAGCTGTTCAGCTATGCGGCCATGGCAGGGGTGCTTGTCGTGCTGCTGCGCGGCGTGCGGTCCTGCCGAAGCATCTTCGCGCTGGGCGTACTGCAACTGCTGTGGGTCAACTTGCACAGCTATTTCCTGGTGGGAATTCTGCTGACGGCCTCCTGGCTGGCGGGCGAGGGGCTGAAGCTGCTGTGGGCGCGATCTCGGCAAGGCCGAACTCCTGAGGAGGCCCGTCTCGTCCGGTTGCTGGCCCTGGCATTGGCCGTACAGGTTGCCGCGTGCATGGTCAATCCGTGGCACATCCACGGTGCCATCTTCCCGATCAAGACCCTGCAATTCCTGCACGCCAAGGACGTCATGGGCAGCGAGGTCAGCGACAGCGCCTGGTCGGAGATATCCGAGTTCAAGTCGCCCTTCAGCTTTCATGGACAAACCATCAATGCCCGCACAATCCAGGCGTATTACGTGCTGCTCGCGGTCGCGGGAATAGGGCTCATCCTTCTGTTGGCAAGCGGGAAACCCGGATCGGCGATCGCCCTGTTGATTCTGTTCGCGATGTCCACGCAGATGCGGCGGAACGTCGCCCAATTCGCGTTCGTGGCCTCACCTCTGGCGCTGGGAGCGATGGCGGCACGGTTGACCGCACTTCGCGGCGCGGCTCACCTTGTTATCGCAAGGCGGTACCTCAGGCCGGCATTGTCAGGGGCCACGATTCTGCTGGCTGCCTGGTGGGTCCACGGCATCTGGACCGGCCGGTTCTACTACGTCGAACGCCGTATCACCCGCGAGATCGGAGAAGGCTACCACCAGGTCACTTTCCCGAAAGCCGCGGTGGAGTGGCTGGCCAACCAGAACCAACTCAGGCCGCAGTTGTTCGTCGATTATTTCTCGTCCAGCAACACGCTCCTCTGGCTGCCCGAGCGATTCAAGCTTTTCGTTGATACCAACACGTTCGCCGTGAAGGACGAGACGCTGCGGTTGGCCTTCGACGTTGGCCTGGGCAAAGTGCCGCACAACGAGGTTTTCGACCGTTACGGCGTCAACATCGTGCTGCTCCACTGTGGACCGGACACACAGACCCTGGTCCGCAATATGATGCGCGACGAAGGCCGATGGGCCCTGGTCCATTTCGACAAGACTACTGTGACTTTCGTGCGGCGAATTTCGGAGCATGCCTCGATCATCCAGGCGAATCCGATCACACCGGATGACATCGCCCGCACCATCTCCGCATGGATCTCTCTGTCGGACTACCCGGGCGGGTACCATCGGGCCGTTTTCTTCGGCACGGTCGTCAATGTCCCGATGTCGCTGGGCTGGTGGGACCAGGCCGCCGAGTTGGCGGAGCTGGCGATCCATCGGGCCCCGGACTACTTCGAGGCCTGGGAGTATCTGGGTGTCTGCCGCGGCAACATCGGTAACGCCGCATTCAAGGCCGGTCGCCACGATGAGGCGCGGCAGGAATGGGTCCGCGCGGCCGAGTGCTTCGAAAACGTTTTGCGGCTGCGACCGGGTCACTCCGAAGCCTCGAAATACCTCGACGCCACCAGGCAACGGCTGATGATGTTGCGGGAAAAGCAGACCGTTCCCTCGGACGATCAGCGGTGAAGAAGTGACGCAACGGCTGTTCAGATGCGCGTTTCTGATGTCGCTGTGGAGCGCGGCGTGTGCGGCGCCGGGCGGATCGGAACGCGCCCGGGACGCCGGCGCCGACCGGCCATCTCCGACTTCCTCCACAGCGTCCTCGCCTCGCGTCGTCGATTTCGTGCCCGGCGTGCAGATCGACTATCGTGTGCCCCAGGTGGAGGTCGAGGCCTGGGTGATTCTTCGAAAAGGCCCGTTGGAGCTGTTTGCATACAGCAAGGCCCCGGTGCCGAAGGAGCATGAGTCCATCCTCCTCCTGCACGCCTCGCCCGAGGCGATCTATCAGGCCCTGGGGCTCATCGGCCTCGTGCCCGGACACCCGATGCGGTACTTCCCGGAATCCGGCACAATCCGCAAGCCGTCCGGCGACCCGGTGGACGTGCTGGTGCAGTTTGAGTCCGGCGGCGAGACCAAGGAAATCTCAGCCTGCGATTGGATGACTGACGTCGCCCGGAGCAAGCCGATGGAACGGACGCACTGGCTGTTTACGGGGTCGGATCGCCTCCAGGACGGTACCTTCTACGCCAACGTGGAAGGGACCGTCGTAACAGTGGTTGATTTCGACAGCTCGGTCGTGGCCTTGCCGGACCCGCACACATCATCGAACGCGGCTCTGTGGCTCGAAGCCAACACCGACGCGATTCCGCCGATCGGAACGAAGGTGACGTTGATCCTGCGGCCGGCCAGCCGTTAACAAGCCGCACCAATGCAGGCTTCCCCTTGAGGGCCGTGCCGAATTCCACGAAACGCAGCCTGCCGGCGCGGCGAAAAGCCGGGCTCACGCACGCCACCTGATCTGCTGGCGCTCACTTCCCGACGACGAGAACCTTGAAGGTCCCCGGCCTGATGGTCGGCCGTTGGCGTGGGGTGTCCTTGGCAGCCGGTGGAGTCGGCTCGAATTCAGCAGTCGGCAGGAAGACGTTGTGAGTTTTCGGGTCCAGCGCGATGGTCCGCGCCCCCCGCTGGGTGGGGACGTTCTCCAGGATCACGAACTTCTCCGGGCTTTCCTCGCGGACGATAGTCAGCGTACCGTCGCCGTTGGAGCTGTAGGCGAGGCCGGTGGCCGGGTCGAAAGCCGCCCCGTCTACGTGTTCACCGATCGGTAACGTAGTCAGCACCTTCCCGTTTTCCGCGTCCACAATGACCATCATTTTGTTCCCGCAGACGCTGAACAGGCGGTGATTCTTTACGTCGAGGGCCAGTCCGGAAGGCTCCTCGCCCGGTTTCGAGGACCACCGCGCCGTCACTTTCAGCTCCTTGGGATCGAGCACGGCGATTTCACTCTTGTCCTCGATGTTAACGAAGAGCTTCCCGGCCCCGTCGGCAACAGCGAACTCCGGCTTTCCGCCCAGGTCGATCTTGCCCACGACCTTTCCGGAGGCGGCGTCGATAGCGGTGGTGTCGCTGCTTCTCCCGTTCATCGTGAAGACGCGCTTGGTGGTGGGCTCATACACAATGGCATCGGGGTTCTCGCCGGTCTTCACGCTGTCGATCGCCTTGAGGCTCTTGAGATCGAAGATGGTGGCGGTTGCCGCACGGCCATTGCTGATGAAGCCGCGATTTAACTCCGGAACCAGAGCAATGCCATGCACACCGGGTGTGTCGGCGATTTCGCCGACGACCTTGCCGGAATCGGCGTCCAGCACCGCCACGCGCATCGCGTGTGATACGTAGAGTCGGCGGGCATCCGGATCAACCGTGAGGTAGTCCCAGCCGCCCTCGCCGCCGACGTCAAAGGTTTTCAGAATACGGTAAGCTCCTTCGGAGCTTTTCGCCGGTTTCTCAGCTTCTTGAGCTGTGGCGATGCCGCCGAGTAGAAACAGAAAGCTGAACGCGACAACACCAATGCCTGACAGACGAACCGATGCCATGGCTGTTCTCCTTGGTTTGAGTTTGCGCCTTGGACTCTGCCGGCCGTGGCTGCGGACGACCGCAGCAGAATGCCGGCATCATAGCCACCGTCCGGCAATGCCGGCAACCGGGGAACAACGCGTTATCAGCGGGCCCGATGACATCGCGGCCGTGGGGTAGATTTCTTCTTCCTGCATGGTCTGGGGTAAAAGGCGGATCATTCGCCGATCAATCGGACGACAAACGGGTCGATGTCGCGGCCGTCCACGTTGCCGTCGCCGTTTACGTCCGCCAGCATGCGGCTGCAATCGGGATAAGCCAGCGAATAGGCCGCCGGGTCGATCAGCGCCAATACGAACGCATCGGCGTCGAACCAATCCGTCATTCCGTCGCAGGTCAAATCACCGGGCCTCGGCGCCGCCGAGTAACTCCACGTCTCCATATCCATGAAGACGTTCGCATCGACGCGCTCAACCCAGGTCAATGTGACCTGCAGGTCGTGGATGTCGACTCTCACGTATCCGTACGCCGAGGCATAGTATTGTTGACAAGGGATCATGTCGCCATTGTCGCCGTCGTAAATGCCGTCGAAGGTGACCAGCGGAGCGCCGCCAGTGCCCACGATCAGCTGGTGCACGTCGTTGTCCGGATTGCTATCCTGGTCATCAATGCGGGCGTGATCATAGAAGTGATCGTGCCCGCAGAGGTATGTGCGGCCGCCGGCGTTGGTAATGCTCGCCCAGAAAACATCGCGATCAGCGGGATATACATCCAGGCAGTCTTCGTGGCCTGCTCTGAATGCCGGCTCGTGGCCGAAGACAAAGACGTGCGCCCGTGTGTTGGCCGCAAGCTGTGCATCCAACCAGGTCTGATTCACTCTGCCAGGGTGATCCGAGTATTCATCGAGCCCGACAACGAACGCGTTGTAGCGGACCATGGAGTAGGTCACGTTCACTTCGCCGACAGGCCCGTTGCCGGGCATGGCGAAAAGACCATCGAACACGGCATTCCACGCCTCCACACTTCCCGTGTCCTCGTGATTCCCCCGCACGGCCAACACCCGGGCGCCCGCCGAGTACACCGGCAGCATGGTCGTACGCCACGTCGTCAACTGTGAGATCAGCCCCTCGGTGTCGGTGTCTCCTTCGACAAGGTCTCCCGGGAACAGCACAACGTCCGGCTGCTCGGCCACGATATGAGTTGCGATCTCCGTCAGTATCACCGTGTTGACGCCGTTGTCCTCGCCGCGGCTGTCCCCGACCACAATCAGGCGCCAGGGCTCCCCCGCCCGGGCTGGCGAGACGGAAACCGCTATTAGCGTCAACAAAACGACCAGTCTTCCCCGGAAAGTACGCATGCTCAAGCTCGGCGCGGATGCGACGGCGGTGGATGGATGAGGATCGCTCCCTTGCAGGAGTCAATGCATCGTGAATGCCTCATCTCACCGATATCGCCGATATCGAGATTCTGGCTGATGCGTCCCATGTGGAGTCCCGCACCGCCCCGGCGACGCCGGAGGAGTACCAGGGAAGCCCTGTAATCATCATGGAGTTTGCGGCGTGAAAGATGCTATACTCAGGATGGGTACTCCGCGATGGCAGCCGGGTTGATGAGAGTCACCAATCGGGGAGGAGGGGTATGCGCCCTATCCGCACGTCGGTCCCTATTGTCCGATTGTTCTTCATTGTCGTGGCGGTTTGGGTGTGCGTCACTCCCTCAGGAGGCATTGCCGAACCGATCCGTGTGGTGACATACAACATTCTTGCCGATTCAGGCGGCTACACCACCCCGCGACCGGGCTTCTTCACCGTGATGCAGGGACTCGGAAATGAGAATGTCAACGGTTTGGCGCGGCCAGTGGATATCCTCGGGCTGCAGGAAACGACCAGCAATCCCACCACCGTCCAGCCAATCGTGACGGGTCTGAACAACATCTATGGTGCAGGGACCTACGCGATGAGCCCCTACCAGGCCACGCAGAGCGGCTCCCCCAGTTCCGGAAACGGTCCGAACGCAATGATCTACAAGGCGACGGCCCTGCAACTGATCGCCTCGGTCGGAATAGGCACCCCGAGCTCATCCGGCGCTCCGCGACAGCCGGTGCGCTACCAGTTCCGCCCCGTCGGCGGCAGTGCCTCCGACGATTTCTATGTCTACGTGAGCCACATGAAGGCCGGCACGGGCTCGAGCAACGAGAACCGGCGAAACATCGAAGCCCAGATGCTTCGAGCGGATGCAGCCACATTGTCGGCCAACGCCCGCATTCTTTACACCGGTGATTTCAACCTGACCCGTAGCTCGGAGGCTGCCTTTCAGACTCTTACCGCGGCCGGGCAGGGGCAGAGCTTCGATCCGGTCAACCGGCCCGGCGATTGGGATACCAATCCAGCCTTCATCGACGTCATGAGCTACGGTTCGACAAGCCTCAGATACCGGGATGACTTCGAGATGATAACGGCGAACGTGCAGAGCGATCCCTCGGGCCTGCAGTACATCGCGGGTTCGTACCACACGTTTGCCATCAACGGCTCGACGCCTCTGTACGGCACAGTCAACTCCCCCACCAATACGGCCTTCCCCGATCTGCCCGATCGCGCCGCCGTGCTGGCCGCTCTGACCACCGCGAGTGATCACTTGCCGGTCGTCGCGGATTACATGCTGCCCGGCGGCGGCCAGGCCCCCACCATTACCGGCCAGCCGACCAACCAGACGGCGTGTTCCGGCGGGTCAGCCGGCTTCACGGTTACCGCGACGGGCAGCCCGGCGCCCACTTACCAGTGGCGCAGAGGTACAGCCAACCTGGTCAACGGAGGCAACATCTCCGGGGCCACGACGGCGACGCTCACGATCAACCCGGTGGGAACAGGTGACGCCGCCACGGACTACAACTGCGTGGTGACGAACTCGAGCGGCTCGGTGACCAGCAACAACGCTTC
>DATKKX010000494.1:0-24829 GCA_035542775.1 Phycisphaerae bacterium
AGTCGTGTCTTGTCGGTTGTCATCTCCCGACGGAAGCGCTACAGAGCGACCTCCTGCCAATGATGTCCAGGTTACAACAACGATCCAAAAGAGTCAATACCCGGTACGCTGCGATTTACTTCTTCCCTCGTCTCCGCTCGCCACGACTATAGCGTCCCTGGCACAGAGGATTACCATCTCGCTCGTCGCCTTCCGAGCCGTTGCCTTCCGATCGGCGTCGTTCCCGCAGCCCTCTCCTCCCGCCGACCCGTTTCCGACTTCCTGCGGTTGTGATTTTTCGATATTCCCCGGATTCCACTTGCTTTTCGGAAGATGTTAGGGTATAGTTGGGAATAGGGAAATCGTGTACCCGCACAAGAGACAGTTGATTAACGCCGAGAGTTCACAGGTGGATAAGTCCCACCTGCGGTAACATGCCTTAACATGCGCTAAAGTGCGGCGAGAGAAAACTTCTTCCGGTTTGCAGAACGCACCCGCGCGGCGGCCCCACCGGGTGGCACGGTCAAACGCGGCTTGTCCGTGCCGGCCGCCGGCAGCTTCTGGAGAGCTGACTGCGTAGCGACGAACGTGGCTACGGAATGACGAATGAAAGACAACCAACGACTAACACGCCGGAACGGCTTTCAGGCCGTTTCCGGCAATTTCAAGTGCGCCGGACGTCAACCGGCCCAGCCCACAACCAAGGAGGTGCCATCCGCCCCCCCACAAACTGGCGGCTGAGAGCTGACCGCCGACAGCTTTCTCCTTACCGGATTGTACCGGGATTTACCACCTTGCGGCGGTCTGAATGGTGGTCTAACAAGATCTGGCCCGCCGGACCGTCATTTCACCCCCGCCGCGGCGGACGGCTTCCTCGGAGGAATCAGAAAGATGGCCCCGCACTTGCTGCACTTCTCCTTCTTGCCTCGCGCCGCCGCGGGGAATACCAGCATCTCCTCGCACTTCGGGCAGCGGATGCCGACCATGTTCTCCGGCGGAATCACGGAGGGCGCTCCCGGCGCCGTCTGCAGCACCGGCACCATGAATTTGACGCCGCATCGATTGCATCGGGCGCATCGCCCCCGCGCGCCGGCCGGCAGCTCCAACGTGCTCATGCATTTCGGGCAGCCGATCCGGATGGCCTCGCCCTGCGGTCCTTCCCCCGGGCTCTCCTCCGCCGACTCTTTCTTCCCGGGTTGGGCGGATCGCTGGCGCGTGAACCGATGCTTCTCGGCGAGCTGGCGAACCTGCTGCATGCGGGCTTCATAATCCCGCGCCGTGGCTGACTCGGTCTTCCTGACGAGCCTTTCGCCGAGCGTGGTCTCGAGGCAATGGCGGAAGAACACCTCGAACTCGAGGCATTGCAGCCGGCAGGCGATCTGAACCGTAGGGTCCGGCATCCGGCCGGCCCTGGCCTGCTCGTAGATGTCGGCGAACAGGAACGGCTCCCACGCGCCGCTGTCCCGTACGATCTGGGTGAAGCGGACCAGCATTGCATCCCGAGGGGCCGGGAGCATCTGAAGGACAAAAGGAGCCAACTGCTGGAAAACAGGATGGGCGCCGGCCTGGCGGAAGAACTCCTTGGCCGGTTCCACATTGCCGGCCTGTCGCTCGGCAATGCCGCCGATGAAACAGGTTTCCGCGGCCGGCGCGGACCGGGCCTCGACGCCGGCCTCCGCCGGAAGACCGTTCCACAGATAGAGCAGCGACCGGACGGCGTGGCTCATGGCCTCGTTGGCCAGGCCGAGTCGTTGGAAGAGCTTTCCGTCGCTGAGTTCCGCAAGCGTCCGCGCCGCAATTTGATTGGGCCTGAGAAACCATTGCAGCGGAGGGACCGCCTGACCACGCGTGAGAATCAAGGCCGCGATTTCCGCCGGAAGTTGCGATGGATCCAATTCCAACATTGTTGAGCCCGACAGGTCCTGGTTTTGTGCGGAGTGCCCGAAGTGACCCTCCGCTGAAACCATATCGACCCGGATGGAGTAGTACTTGGGATCGCTCTGGTCATGATTGCAGCGTCCATGATCAAGCTCGGATGCGGGCCGGAGGCGCACACGATGTTCCGATATTCATTGAGGCAGGCCGATCGGCGGCCGGAAGACCTGTCAGGCGCTTCATCGCACCGCCCACGCAGCGTCCGATACCGCAATCGGCGGCGAGCATGGAGGGACCGCGCACGAACACCCCGCTCAGTTGGGCCGGCGTGCCCGCAGAGCTTGCAGATGGGCCTCAATGTGGGTCGCCAGCTCCGCCTTCCCCTGGCTTTGAGCCAGTGACAGCGCACGCGCAGCGGCGGCGATGGCGTTGTCGAGATCGCCCGACGCAGCCAGGGCGGACGCCAGCAGATCGGCATGATCCGGCGAATCGGGATCAGCCTCCGAGCATTCCCGGGCAAGGTTCAATGCCTCCTTTGCCTCGGGAGCACGCAGACCCGTGGCCCGCAGCAACAGCCCGGCCAGCGCGCTCTTCAAGGAGAGATCGTTGGGCAGCGCTCGACAGGCGGCTCTCAGGGCATCGACGGCTTCCGCCCCGCGGTGGGCCGCAACCAGAGCGCGCCCAAGGGTCTGGTAGGCGGCGGCGGACTTCGGGGTATCCCGCAAGGTCTCCTGCAGGAGCTTGACGGCTTCCTCATGGCGGCCCATTTGCGAGAGGACCTCGGCATACGGCACCCGGGCGTTGACCGACGCGGAATCGAGGTCCATGCACCGACGCAGATGCCTGTACGCCTCATCGAGCGACTGCCGCTGGAGGTAGATCACGCCCAGGCGGTTGTGCGAAAGGACGTAGGCATCGGAGACCGACAGCGACTGCTGGTAACAGGTGATGGCTTCGGTGATCTTCGCCTGGAAGTAGAGTGCGTCGCCCAGCTTGCACCACTTCTGGGCGCTGTCCGGAACGGTGCGCAGGCTCGCAGCGTACTCCTGCTCGGCCTCCTTAAATTGATGCAGTTGCAGGTACGCCTCTCCCAGCATGGCGTGCAATTCGTCGGACTCCGGCGTCTCGTCAAGCAGTGGCTTCAGCACCTGTACGACTTCAGGCCATTGGCGATGTACGAAGAGATCGTTCACGCCGCTCATGCGCCGATAAGCCGAGATCATGTCCTTGGGATCGCGCCGAGGCCGTCCATCGTCCGCCTCCGCCGGCGCGCCGTTCGCGCCGACATACCCCAGGCTGCTGAGAGCGCGGATCGCTCGATCATCCAGGGTCACGTTGCGGGCGTCGCGCCTGGTCATGCCCTCCGACAGCTCCTTCAGCTCCCGCCGCATCTGCTCGGCGACATCCGGCCGGGCGGTGACAAGGTTGGTGGACTCCCCCGGATCGGCGGCGCGGTCGTACAGCTCCGCCTGCGGTGCTTCGATGTACATCCACTGTTGCGTCGTGTACGAGCGGAGCGGCGCCCAGCCGAAGCTGGCTCGCGGATACTCCGTCTCGCCGTACGACGGCCGAAACGCCGGCGACGCCTCCGTCAGCAATGGCAGCAGGCTCTCGCCCTGCAACTCCGGCCACGACTCCCATTTCATCAGATCCAGAACCGTCGGAGTCACGTCGATCATCCGAACGCCGCAGGCGATGACCTTCCCCGGCGTCAGATGTGCAGGAAACGAGAGAATCAACGGCACCTGCATGGTCGTGTCATAAAGGAACAGTCCGTGGCATGGCTCTCCGTGCTCGCCGAAAGCCTCGCCGTGATCGCCCACCGCCACGATCAACGTCCGATCCCGGCAATGATTGGCGTCGAGCCAGTCGAGCAGACGACGGATCTGCGAATCGACAAAGGCGATCTCACCGTCGTAAGGATCGGCCAGCTTCTCGCGGAATGGCGGCGGCGGCTCGTAAGGGGCGTGCGGGTCGAAGAAGTGCACCCACGCAAAGAACGGCTTTTCGGGCGACCGGCCCAGCCACGCCAGTGCCGCATTGCAGACTGCGTCGGCGGGCCGCTCCTGCCGCACCAGCGACGGATCGTCGGCGTCCCCGAATTTGTCGTCATAGCAATCGAAGCCGCGGTTCAGACCGAAGGCCGAGTCGAGGACGCCGGCGGCGACGAAGGCCCCCGTTCGGTAGCCGTGGGCCTTGAAGGATTCGGCAAGCGTCGGCACCGCGTCGCTGAGCACGCCGCTGGCGTTGAATCGCAGGCCGTTGCTCGGCGGATACGTGCCGGTGAGCAGGGTGGCATGAGAAGGCAGCGTGAGCGGCACCTGGGCAAATGCCCACTCAAAGCGAACGCCGGAGGCGGCGAGGGCATCCAGAACGGGCGTTTGCGCCTTCGACCAGCCGTAACAACCGAGGTGATCGGCTCGCGTCGTATCCAATGTGATCAGCAATACGTTGGGAGCATTCGCCGGCAACTTCGGCGGGCCGCTGGACCCGGAGCGCTCACAGACGCCCGCGAAGATGAGTGCAAAACCAAGAAGCCCCCAATACCGGCTGCGGCGTGGCATCATTCGAGTCTAGCCCTCACCGCAGATATGGTCAAGATCGTGCGCCGGCGCTGCACTTGCGATGGGAGTGCTCGCCTCATGAGGCCGTGCTCGAAGGCCGAGGATGTGCGTGTACCAATCGAGGTACGCTTCGGCTTGCCGGCGCAGATCAAAACGCGCACGCGCATCGGCGGCGGCGTTGGCGGCCAATCGCAAGTGGCGGGCATCCTCGTTCAGCGGGCGTTTGATCGCCTGGGCCAACGCCGCCGGAGCGGACTGGACCTCGACGCTGGCCTCAGCCGGAAGACCGTTCCACATGTAAATTGGGGACCGGACGGCGTGGCTCGTGGCCTCGTTGGCCGGACCGAGTCGTCGGAAGAGCTTCCCGTCGCTGGGCCAGGCGCACGACGTGCAAATATCAACCGGCAATATCAGCGGCTCAGGGAGATGCTCTTCCGCCGGGCCGGGCAGATCGGAGGGCCTGGAATCGGGCCTGGATTTGCGCCGCCAATTCGCTCTTGCCCTGGCTCTGAGCCAGAGACAGGGCTCGGGTGGCGGCGGCGATGGCGTTGTCGATGTCGCCCGACGCGACCAGGGCGGACGCCAACACGTCACAGTACTCCGGCGAGTTGGGATCAGCCTCGCAGCATTGCCTGGCTAAGCCGAGAGCTTCCTGTGCCGCGGCGGGGTCCGGGCGAGGGACGCGGAGCAAAAGAGTGGCGAGACTGCTCTTCAATGAAAGGTCCTTCGGCAGGATCTTGCACGCGGACCTGAGAACCTCGATGGCTTCGGCCCGCCGGCCTGCCGAGAGCAGGGCCTGATAAAGCCCCTCGTGCGCTGGAGCGAATTGGGGATGAGCACGCACGGTTTCTTGCAGGAGCTTGAGGGCTTCGTCGCGGCGGCCCATCTGCGAGAGAAGGTTGCCCAGGTTGGTCTTGTCGCTGGGCGACTTCGGGTAGAGCTCCACGCACTTGCTAAGGTGCTCATAGGCCTTGTCAAGCTGACGCTGCTGAACGTAGACAATGCCCAGGCGGTTATGGGCCATGGCATTATTGGGCGACGCCGCGATCGACTGTTGATAGCAGGTGATGGCCTCGGCGACTTTCGACTGGCTGACGAGTGCGTCGCCCAGCTTGCACCATCGTTGTGAGCCATCTGGTAGCGTTCGCAGGCTGGCGCTGTATTCCCGCTCCGCCTCCTTGAATCGGCGCAACTGGAGATATGCGTCGCCCAGCAGGCAGTGCAATGCGTCGGACTCCTGTTTGTCTGCGAGGAGCGACTCCAGGATCTGCACCGCCTCGGCCCAGCGCTGTTCCGCACACAGAGTGTGCGCCTCGGTCAGCCGGCGATACACGGGGATCATGTCCTTGGGATCCGGACGGGCCTTTCCATCGTCGTCCGCATTCGGCGTGGTCGCGCCGACATAACCCAGACTGCTCAAAGCGCGACGACCCCGTTCATCCAACTCCACATTCTGAGCATCGCGCTTCACCATACCGGAGCGCAGGTCGTTCAAGTCTCGCAGCAGCCCCGAGGCGACGTCAGGGCGCTCTGTTACGAGGTTCTTCAACTCTTCAGGGTCGGCCGCACGGTCGTAAAGCTCCGGCCGAGGAGCGTCTATGTATTTCCATTGCTGCGTCGTGTAGCAGTAAAGAGGAGCCCAACCGAAGCCGGATCGCGGGTAATCCGTTTCGCTGTAGGACGGCAGGAAGGCGAACTCCCGCCCTTCCAGCGCCGGCAGAAGACTATCGCCCTGCATGTTCGGCCCGGGCTCCCACTTCATCAGATCGAGGATGGTGGGAGCTATGTCGATCAGTCGCACGCCGGCGCTGACCGTCCTGCCCGCCGCCAGGTGCGACGGAAAAGAAAACAACAGAGGAACGTGAACTGTCGTGTTGTAAAGGAAGATGCCGTGGGACGTTTCGCCGTGCTCACCGAAAGCTTCGCCGTGATCACCCGCCGCGACGACGAGCGTGCGGTCCCGGCACTTGCCGGCATCAAGCCAATCCAGTAAGCGGCGGATCTGCGAATCCATGAAGGCGATCTCGGCGTCATAGGGATCGGCCAGCTTCTCGCGAAAGGCGGGCGGCGCCTGATAGGGAAGGTGCGGATCAAAGAAATGGACCCATGCGAAGAACGGCTGCGGCGGCGCTTGGTTGAGCCAGGCCAGAGCGGCGTCGCAGACCGCGTCGGCGGGGCGCTCTTCGCCCCCCGGCGCGGAGGGGTCGATGTCGAACTTGTCGTCGTAACAATCAAACCCCCGATTCAATCCGAAGGTGGAGTTCAGCACCCACGCTGCGACAAACGCGCCGGTGCGGTAACCTCGGTCCTTGAAAGCCGCCGCGAGCGTGGGTACCGCATCGCTCAAGACGCCGCTGGCATTGAAGCGCAGACCGTTGCTCGGTGGATACGTACTGGTCAGCAACGAGGCATGAGACGGCAGAGTCAGCGGCGCCTGACAGAACGCGTTCTCGAAACGGACCCCGGAACCCGCCAGGGCGTCCAGGACCGGCGTCAACGCTTTCGAATAGCCGTAACAGCCGAGGCGGTCGGCGCGGGTGGTGTCGAGCGTAATCAGCAGAACATTGGGAGCGTCGGGCGGTAACTTCGGGGCTTTGCCGTTGTGTGAGCGGTCGCAAGCCCCTGCCAGAAGAACGACCAGCGCGGATGCAGCCCCATACCAACACCGACGTGACATAATCTCAGTCTATCGCGGGGGCCATGTGGCGTCAAGATTTTCCGGCGCCGCGGCAAGCACGGGCCCGGTATGCCGCTCACGGCGAAGCTCGCGGGCGTCGAGTATTTCGGTGTACCAGTTGAGGTACGCATCGGCCTGACGCTGCAGACCGAAGCGGCTGCGGGCGTCCGCGGCGGCATTGGCCGCCATCCGCAGGCGAAGGAAGTCGTCATCGAGCAGAAGCACGATGCCGGCTGCCAATGCCGACGGATCGCACTGCGGCACAAGCAGGCCGGTGGCGGATGACTCGTCACATGTCGCACCGCGAGGTCCGAATCCGTTCGCCAGCGGCCAGGGCTTGATCTGCTCGGGAATGCCACCGGTCGCCGTGGCGGCGACGGGCGTGCCGCATGCCAGGGCTTCCAGCACGGAGTTGGGAAAGGTATCCGCCCGAGCGGCATGGACGTAGATGTCCGCGGCCTGATAGTACCGTGCCACTGTCCGGGCATCCGCGTCGAAAGGAACGAGACGTATCTCGGCGCCGGCCACGTGCTCCGTCGGACCAGTCGCGCCCAGGGCGATAAACAGCAAGCCGCGATCGGCATGGCGCTGGGCGACCTGGCGGACGGCAGCGTGAATAGTCTCGTAATCCTTCCAGGGGTTCTTGCGGAGGCCGTAACCGGAGAACAGCAGGATGGCCGCGTCCGCCGGCAACCCGATGGCTCGGCGAACGGCCTGCTTGTCGGCAGGCTTGAAGACGGTGAGATCAACGCCGTTGGGAATGACCCGGCCTTCCACCATTGCCGGTGCCAGCATGGATCGCTCAACCTTGCTCATCAGCCACCGGCAAGGCGTGGCGACATAGAGACGGCTGGCGGCAAAGATGGCCCGTTTGCGCTGCCAGTTGAAGGCCGTAACGTCACGACGGACGGGCGGATAGATGCTCAGATCCGGACAATCGCCGCAGCCCGCCCGCCAACGCTCGCACTCGAAGGAGTGGGCGCAATGCCCGGCCAGCAGCCAGGCATCGTGCAATGTCAGCACCACCGGCACCCGCCGGCTGTGTTCCGGCAAAACCCGGAGATCGAAGTACTTGCCATGCAGATTGTGGCAGTGGACGACGGCAGGCGGCCGCGGCGAGAGGTCAAGCAACTGCCGCGTTCCCGGAAACCGGAAGTCCTCGATGCCGCGCCAGGAATCGATGAGCCCGCCGGGTTCCGCCAACCGGTGCGCGGCCCTGCACAGCCGGCGAGCGAGGAACGATCGCGCATATCGAGGCTGCATGCGATGGTGGACGCCCCACCAGAACCGGCCCCACCGGCCGCCTGCGCTGTCGTTGGCCATGTGCAGCACGGCGGAATCGCCGCTGCTCTTGCGGCCGACTGCCAGGTACGAATCGTGCCCGCGGGCGCGATACGTCTCAAAGAGGTTCCAGGCGATTCGCTCTGCGCCGCCGAGAACATCGGCCGTGCTGACCTGCATGATCGTCAGCGGCCTGTCAGCCATGCGACCACCATTGCGAAAGTCGTTGAGCGAAGGCCTCGCCGTCCCAATCGCGCACGATCATGCGCGGAAGTTGAAAGCGATCCGAGTCCGCTCGAACAAAGCCGAAGAAGTTGGAGCAGGCGCAGGCAAAGCCCGCCCCGCGAACGAAGTCCACGGTTGCAGCGCTGTAGTCCGACCGTTGACCGTACGGATATGAGAAGCTCGTCACTGGAAGACCGAGGATTGTCTCCAGCTTCTCCTTGCTCTTCCTCACCTCGTCGCGCTGCTTCGACGCGGGCAACGCCGAGAGAACGGGATGCGTCAGCGTATGGCTGCCCACATCGATGCGGCCGCCGTCAGCCAATTGCCGCAGCTCCGCCGCGGTCAGGCATCGATGTGTCGGCCGGCCCTCCGCTCTCACCCCCGCCCACTTCGAGATCCCGTTCAGAATCCGTCGTTGCTGGGCAGCCCTCAATGGACGCAGCAAAGTGCACAAGGCACGATAGGCTTCATGGCGAGGAGTGGGATCGGCCTTGTCCAGGACGTTCCACCCGCGTGATCGCTGAAGGGCCCCCGCATCGCATGCCGCAGTATCGCCCAGGCACCATTCATACGGCCGTCCACCAACGATCTGGTGCAGCGTCCGCGGCAACGCAGTCGGCTGCAGCAGCAGGCGCTCAAGATCGTCCCACCAGAGTTCTCGCTTCGAGCCGAGAGAGCCGCCGCTCACGAAGACAGTCGCGGCGATGCCGTGACCATCGAGCATCGGCTTGGCGTTGTTCAGGTTGTCGGCGTATCCATCGTCAAAGGTCAGGACCACTGATCGAGGCGGTATGACCCCGTTGTCCATCGCCCGGATGAGTTGCACCAGCGACATGACGTTGAACTTCTTTCGCAGGAGCTCCAGGTGCTCGGCAAAGTGGCTCGGCGTCACACACAGCACTTGCGGGTCAGAAGGCAGTTCGACAACCCGATGATACAGGAGAATGGCGGCCTTGTTGGGCGAGCGGTTACCGGCCGCGCGCTCAGAGCCGGGCAGTCGGTTGTCTGACTGCCAGGTCATGGCGAAACCTCTGGCTTCACCGCGCGGATGGTAATGAGCAATTGGTAGTCCGGATCATTGCTCTCGAGGTCCGCCGGGCGCAGGTCCTCGACGGCCAGCCCGTATAGAAAGGCGGCGGCAACCAGGACGTTGCCGTGTGACTGAACTGAAATCGTCTCGCGGGGAAACACCTCCTCGAACAATCGCTGCGCCGACAGAGTTGTGAACCGCCAGTAGTCGCCCCAGCGGTCCATGTCATAGCGGCTGATCTGGCTGATGCCGGGGACGGTCGCCAGGACCGTGCCGCCGGGTCGCAGAATGCGGTGGAGCGTCTGAATCGCCGCCCGAAGGTCGTAGATGACGAGCAACGTCTGCGTGAGGATGATGCAGTGGTAGGTATCTGATTCCAGCCCGGCACCATTCGCCAGATCGGCCACGATGGTCGCTCGCCGACTGCCCGCGGAGACATGCAGGACATCGCTGCGCAGGACACGTTCGGCGCCAAATCGCCGCGTATACGTATCCTCCGCCACTTCCAGGACGCGGCCGCGGACATCGGCGGCATTCGCGGACAGAAATTGCTCGATATACCAGCGATCAATGCACTGTCCACGATCGCCGCCGAAGACGGAGCTCACGGGCGTCAGGCGGCGCAGAGAGCCCCAGTCCACGGGCTCGCCGGGTCGCGCCGCTTCTGTGCGGAGTGCATCGACGTCTGCGGACATTGAACTCGCCTCAAGAGCCTCTTGTTACACTGCCACCGGTTCCTCTTCCTCCTGCCTCGCCGGGATCGCCTGGCGCTTGTATCCACCCCCGCTGAGGTTTTGGGGCGTGGACCACGAGCGTTCGTCGATGCCCGGTGAACTGCCCATCTGGTGCATCTTCCCATAGCCTCTGCGACGCAGAAAACTCGCCGGGGCATAATGCCGGCCGGGCAGACCGATCTCCAGGCTGGCTTCGACGCAGTGCCTGCACAGGTTATTGTCCCGGCGCCCGCGTATGAATGCTCGCCTCAGGTGCCGTATCAGCGATCCGTTCCAGATCTGGTGCAAAGACTGACGATTCAGGTCGCCCAGAACCAGCGTACAGTTGTAGTCGCGACAGCAAGGAACCACCTCGCCGCTCCACGTCACTGCGACACTGTGCCAAGGATAGTAGCACGGAAACCGAGACAGCCTCAGTTGGCGGGCGTATTGCTCGGCCTGAGACGAGTCGCGCTTCATCAGGGTGTCATTAATGCGGTTGATATCCCGGATGCTGCCGTCGAAAACTGAGTAGTGGGCCAGATAGGTCCCATCGATGCCCTCAATCCCTTTCCAGTAGTGAGTGAACAGCTCCCATTGATGAGCGTTACGAGGCTGCTTGATCATGGCCAGGACCAGATACGGCGACCGGCTGCCCCGCTTCACCTTGAGCTCGGCCAGCCGGCGTATGTTGGCCTCGGCCCGGGCATAGCCGGCTGCCGAACCGCGGATGGCGGTGGAGGTCTCGTCATCCATCCCGTCTACCATGGCCATGATCTCGTCAACGCCGGTGTCCAGCGCCTGCTGAATCCGGTGTTCCGTCCACACCGCCGGGTTGCTGGAGAGGAGAACCTGGAAGCCGCGGCGATGGCAGTGTTGGATGGACTCGGCGAAATGGCGGTATACGAAGGGTTCACCGTAGTGCAGCAGGCGGACCAGCGGCCGGCCTCCGGGCTTGTCCATCTGCCACGCGGGGTGCATTTGGTCGATCAACTCGCGGAACAGGCCGATGTCCATGTCCCCCACCGGCCGCGTCATGGCATAGGTGCGCGGGCACATGACGCAGGCGAAAGGACAACGGTTGGTCGTCTCGATCTCAAAAACCTGCGGCCGGCCGAGACTGCGGACCTGAGCGTGAGTGTAACTGAGCTCCTTGAGAAAATTGTTCCACCAGGCCTCGCGGGCAAGAGGATCTCGCAGCAGCACTCTGGCCGATTCCGAAAATCGTCGCCACCGGCGCGGTAATGTGTCAATCTTGCCTTGCATCGATATCCAGAAACGGATCGTGGTTCAGGAACGCTGTGCAGAGCCTGTCCATCACATCGTTGCCGCCCGGAGCGAAGAATCGCCACGAAGGCGGGTTGAAGTTGCCGGAGTCGTCGAGACGGGGAAACGAGAATACCTTGCGGAAACGGAACATATGGGCGAAGCGCTCGGCGGATTCGATCTGCTCCGGAGTGAGGCGATTGTCCAGTTGATTGCGGTCCAGCAGATCGAACATGTGCTGCGGCGAAACCAGATCAACGGTGAAGCCCTTGCGCCCGTACAGAGCCCGGGCGGCGGCCCAGGGGCGGATGCCGCGGAGGGCGAACTCGATGCCCAGCGTTGACGTGTACGTCATGACCACCTTCGACATCTCGCCGAGGGTGTAGCTGCTCAGCGGGCTGTCGCCTTCGATCAGCTTGACATTGGGCGGCACCGGGCCGCAGCGGTCGCGGACGAACTCGCCCACCGGTGTGGTGCTCCGGTACTCGAGAGGAAGCTTGCCCTCGCCGGGATGAGCGCGGATGACGAAATCCCAATCGGGCCGCCGTCGGGCGTAGGCCACCACGTTCGCCACCCAGTCGTACATATTCTCGAAGGCCGACTCGAAGCCGACCGAGGTGCTGTCCCAGCAGAGATTGGGAAACAGCGAGACGATCGGGACGCCCGGCCGCAAGGCCAGCGCTTGCCGCACTTGCTCCGGGCCGTCGATGGCGTCCTCGCCGTAATAGCGCCAAGGTGTAATGGCTCCCCTGGCCCACAGCCGGAAGTGATCGCGGATCCGGTGCCGCGATTCTTCAGAAAACGGCTTGCGCAGCTGCTGCTCCCAGATGTCATCGACCGGCACCTCATGGCCGATGCCGTTCGACGCGAATGTCACGGCGCCCGTTCTGATCCGCAGATCCTCCCAGGTGCAGTAGGGAAGGCCCCTCTGCCGGGCGGCCTGCACGAAGGGCGCCCACTGGGCGAACTTGCCGTTGACGCTGCACACCATGTCCGGGCGGTAGTCATCATGCAGGCGATGGGCCGCGCGGGTGAAGAGAATGGTCGATGCGATGCACTTGCGGAAAATCTCCTCCATTTCGCCCGTGATCTCGAACGGATAGCCGTGGAAGAAGTGGAACTGATCAAGGAAAGCCAGCTTGCCTACCGGCACGCCGGCCTCGACCAACTCCTTGAGTTGCGCCACCTCCATCCGTTGGGAGACGTTGCGGGCGTAGTCGAAGTCCTCGCCAGTGAGGAATTGGCCCATCACCTGGTAAGGCAGGCCGAAAGCATCCATGCGGCGGAGCATCCGCTGAACGCAGACTTCGCAGGTCGGGCGGCGGTTGTGGCGGGTCTCCAGCTCGCAGTAATCCAGCCCCGCGCCACAGATGATCATCCGCACGTCGTGCCCGCGAAGACGCAAGGCGGTGGCTAGGGCATACTCCACATAGCCGAACTCCCAGGCGAATTGGCAATTGAAGAGGATTCGGCGAGGGAGAGCGGCGCTGGTGACGCGGACGGTCGTGCCTTCTTCGCGCAGACGCATGGCCTTGATCCGATCCAGCATCCCCGAGCCCCGTGGGTCGCAACGGCTCGCCTTGGAGGACGGGTCATAACACGGGCACCGGTAGGCCTTCGGAGAAATAGTCGGCGACTGGCACTGTTGGAGAGACACGAGTTGTGGATTCCTTATGCAAAATGGTCGGTACAGCCGACCAGGCTGTTCCGAACCGAACCCTCGCCGGCGCCCCGGGCTGGTCTGCGGTGCCTGGCTACGGCTCGCTGGGACGCGGTTACGGTTTTGACGACACGTTGTTGATCGGCCGGTGTAAGCCCCACGGAGCAAGGCAGGCTCAGGGCCCGCGCCCACAGATCCTCGGCCACGCGGCACCCGCCGGCCTGGCTGCGAGCATGCGGGGTACTCATGTGCAGCGGTTGCCAGAGGGGCCGGGACTGGATGCCCGAGTCATTCAATCGACGCAGTAGTGCGCGGCTGTCCATGCCGAAGGTCGGCTCGTCAACGAGTATGGTGTAAAGCCAGAAGGTGCTGCCGGCCCAGGGTGCTTGACGCAGAGGCGTCAGGCCAGGAAGAGCCGCGAACGCATCGTTGTATGCGGCAGCGATTCGCCGCTTCGCGGCCACACACGCGTCGAGCTGCTCCAGTTGGGCGCAGCCGACGGCGGCCAGCACGTTCACGAGCCGATAGTTGTAACCGATGCTGTCGTGGATGTATTCGACGGGATCGTCCTTGGCTTGCGTGGTCAGGTGCTTCGCCCGGGCAGCCCAGTGGGCGTTGTCCGTGACGAGCATCCCTCCCCCGCCACTGGTGATGATCTTGTTGCCGTTGAAGCTGAGGCAGGCGATGTCGGCGAGGTGGCCGACTTTGCGGCCCTTGTACTCCGCGCCAAGACCTTCCGTGGCGTCTTCAATCACAAGGAGGTTGTACTTGCGGGCCAGATCGAGGATGGGGTCCAGGTCCACGGGGTGGCCGAGAATGTGGACCGGCAGAACGGCGCTGACTCGTCGACCGGTGACCTTATCGCAGACCTCTCCGCCCCGCCTTTCGCAGCGGCTTTCGAGAAAGTCGGCGACCCCCGCAGGATCCATCTGCCAATAGTGTGGCTCAGCGTCAATGAAAACCGGCCACGCGCCGACGTAGCGGATGGCGTTGGCCGGAGCAATGAAGGTCATGGCGGAGACGAGGACCTCATCGTCAGGACGCACACCGGCGACGAGCAGTGCGATGTGCAGGGCGGCCGTGCCGTTGACGGTGGCGACGGCGCAGCGCGCCTCCAGATGAGCAGCGATCTGCTGCTCAAACCGATCGACAAAAGGTCCGACGGCGGAGACGAAATTGGTATCGAGGCATTCCTTGACGTAGTCCCACTCCCGCCCGCCGAGATGGGGGACGCTGAGCGGGATCTGCGTTTCCGCTCCGGACCGAGGTTGGGGATGCCTTGACGCCATGTTCAGTTGCGATACTCAGGGCTGTCGTAGTTCTCGATGGCCCCGCTTTGGACCAGCCGGGCAATCTCATTCATGCCGCCTTCGACGGAGTGCCGGCACTCGAAGTCCAGCAACCGCCTTATTTTCTCGAACGATACGCGATAGTCACGCGGGTCTTCGTCCTTGTGGACGAACTCGATCACCGCATCGCGAGCCAGGGGGCGCAGCATTTCGACGAGCTGCTGCTTCTGGTAGTTCTGGGCGGTGGAGCCGACGTTAAATGCCTGATTGCGCACCTTCTCAATTGGAGCCTGCAGGATCAGCCCTATCCCCCGGGCCAGATCGCGCACATGAATGTAGGGGCGCCAGAACTGCTCACCAAAAACCGTGAGATGCTTCTTGGTCAGGACTTCCAGCGTGAATTCATTGACCGTCAGGTCGAACCGCATCCTCGGCGAGACCCCGTAAACCGTGGCGAAGCGCAGGGCCGTGGCGCACAGGTCTCCTGTGCACGCCGGATCAAGGACTGCGCGCTCGACCGCGACCTTTGTCTCGGCGTAGAGAGAAACGGGCCGCAGATCCGAAGACTCGTCCACGTACGCGCTGCGATCCGTCATCCGCCCGTAATTACTGCACGTGGAAGCGAAGACGAAGCGGCGGACGCCGGCCCGGGCGCTCTCGCCCAGAACTTTCAGCGAGGCATCGCGGTTGATTTGCAGGGCCAGTTCCGGCTGCCGGGCGCAGGCGGGATCTCCGACGATCGCCGCCAGATGCACCACGGCCTCGATGCCTTCCAGGGCGGTCCGCACGGCGGATGGATCGCGGACATCGCCCCGATGGAACTCAAATCGTGGATGCGACCAGACCGGCAGGAGCGATCGACCGCCGTGCATCAGGCAGTCCAGGGCCCGGACCTGGTGGCCCGCCTCCAACAGCGTCGGCACCAGCGTCGAACCGATGTAACCTGCCCCGCCTGTGACCAGAATTTTCATTTCGCGAGCGCCCCCTCCGTCACGTCTTTCTGAGCCTTGGCGTATTCGTCAGGCCGGCCAATGTCGAGCCAGTATTCGGTGATTGGGAAGCCGACAACGCGCCGATCGGCGTCGAGGAGTCGCTGGATCAAGTCAGTCATGTCGCAGCGTTCGCCCGAAGGCAGATACGGATAGACAGAGGGTTCCAGCAGATAGATGCCGCCATTGGCGAGAAAGCTGAACCGTGGTTTTTCGCGAACGCAACGGACCAGGGGGCCTTCGCACTCCAACACGCCGTACGGCACCTGGAAGTCAAAGTTGCGAAGGCCGACCGTCAAGTCCGCTTCGTGCTTACGGTGGTATGCCAGCATGGCGCGGAAGTCGACCTGCGTGAGGATGTCGCCGTTGATGACCAACAACGGCTCGTCCGGCACCTCCATCAGGGCCAGCGCCCCGGCCGTGCCTAGAGGCTGGTCCTCGTTGACATACTTCATCCGCACGCCGAACTCGCGGCCGTCGCCGAAATGCTCGGCGATCTTGTCATGGCGATAGTGCGTCGTGACGTTGACGCGGGAAATGCCGGCATCACGAAGCTGCTCGATGGTCCGCTGCATGAGCGGGCGGTCGCCGATGGGCAGCATGGGCTTGGGGACATCCTGCGTGAGCGGAAACAGCCGCTTGCCGAAGCCGCCTGCCATGATGACGGCGGAAAGCCTCAGCTCGCTTTCGCTGACCAGGTCGCGGCGGAGCAACAGACCGACCGCTCGCCCGTCCCCGTCGATCAATGGCAAGTGGTTGATGACGAAGCTGCGCCCCTGGTCCATCAGGTGCATGGCCTCGGACGGCGAAACATCCGGCCAGGCCGTCAACGGTTTTCGCGTGGCGATGGCGCTGCACGGCTTGTTGAAGGAAATGTTGTGCAGGAGGGCGCGGCGAATGTCCCCGTCCGTCACCACCCCCAGCAACTTGCGATCATCGTCGCAGAGCAGCAGGATCCCCAGGCCAGCACGGTCCAGGATCGGCACGGCCAGGGAAATGGTCAGTCCCGGCGGGATGATGACCTTTCGCAACCGTTCTTCCGCTTCCTGCTCCGGACGGTTCACACCCTCACCTTTGCAACGGTTTGGCCGGGACGCCCACAACAGTCACGCCCGGCGCCACATCCTTCGTGACCACGGCTCCCGCTCCCACCCTGGCGCCGGCGCCGACGCGCAGATATTGCAGGATCGTCGCCCCGGTGCCGATCAGGCAGCCGTCCTCGATGGTCACGCCGCCGGAGAGATTTGCTCCGGGGTTGAAGACGCAATAGCTGCCCACCACCATCTCATGTCCGATGGTGCATGTCAGGTTCAGGACATTGCAGTCTCCCAGGACAATATCGGTGGTCAGAACGTTGTTGGCACAGATAACGTTGCCTTCCCCGAGGGTGATTCGGTCCCGGTCCATCACCACATTGGGGTGGATGAGGTTGGGAAAGCGGATGTGGGGCAGCGGGCGGAGCTTTTCGTGCAGCCGGCGAATGATATCCGGCGTGCCGATGCCCACCACGGCGTGTGTCTCGCGACCTCTGCCTATCAAGTAGTCGTCGTCCCCGATGACGGGGTACTTGCCGTTAAAGACGCCGGCAGCAGGCGCCTTGGCATCGATGTAGCCGAGGATGTTCCATTGCGGCTGAGGGCAGGCGCGGTTGATGTCGTCGATGAGGAAGGCGACCTCCCTGGCGAAACCCCCCGCCCCCAGAACAACGATGTCCTTGGCACTCACTTCAACTGACTCCACCGCAATACCTGCTCGGCGGCCACATCCTCGGACAGCTTCCGCCCCACGACATATTCCAGTTCATTGGGCGGGATGCCCCACCCGGGGCGCTTGCAGTCCAGATCCTCTCTGGTGATTACCTCGCCCGCCTTCATGCTGCGTTTCGTGACGAGGGACCTGCGAAAGACGTTTCGCTTTTCCACTTCTTCCTTGGTCAGCGTCCGCTCATAACGGCCCAACGCCTTCCAGATCTCCCGCCCCTCGCGAATGATGGTGGCCATCTCCGTGGGATCAGCGGATACCGCGTGGTCCCAGCCGGGCATCTTCTTGTCCAATGTGAAATGCTTCTCGACGACGCACGCGGACAGGGCCACGGCCGCCAGCGGGCAGCCCACGCCGATGGTGTGATCGCTGAAGCCGGCCGGGAGGCCGAAGACATCCGACAGCATCCGGATATTGCGAAGGTTGACGGTCTCCGCATTCGGCGGATACAGCGACACGCAGTGCAGCAGCACGATGTCGTCGTTTCCCTCGGAGCGGATCGCCATGACCGCCTGTTCGATTTCGCCAAGCGTGGCCATGCCGGTCGACAAGATGATGGGCCGTTTTTTCCTGGCAACGTGCCTCAGGAAAGCGTGGTGATTCACGTCCATCGAGGAGATCTTGAAGAAGGGCACGTCGAGGCCTTCGAGCATATCCGCCTCGCCGGCGGAGAATGGCGTCGAGCAGAACATGACGCCTTTGGCTCGACAGCGCTCCCGGGCCATGTGGTGCTGTTCGGGAGAGAGCTGATGCTTGCGGGCCTGGCGAAGAAAATCATCCTGCGCCGCGTACTCGCCCAGGGCCAGCAGGGACTTGTCGGTCCAGGATTGAAACTTGACGGCATCCGCGCCGGCATCCGCGGCGGCATCGATCAGGCGCCGGCAGAGATCCATGTCGCCATTGTGGTTGGCGCCGATCTCGGCGATGAAGAACGGCGGCTGGCCATTGCCAATCAGGCGGCCGGCGAAGCTCACTGTCTGGGGCATATATGTTCCTTGTCCTCGAATAGAGAGTTCACGGGGTAAGGTGCTGGCGCGATTTATCTTTGGCTCCTACCGGAATCGTGCGCCCTCTCCTCATCCTGGAAGCCGAATCGCGCCATATCGACTCCAATCCTGGATGAGCCACGCAGGACCACCACACGTGGTCGCACCGCAGATCGTTCAGGGCGCTGACATAGCGATCGAGCATTTCGCCATCCCGGGCGATCGCCGCATGGAACGCCTGCACATCTCTCCGCGCGGCCTCCAGCCTGTTCAGGCACGAGTCAGGCAAGCCGACGGCCGAACCGAGCACGCAGGCGTAATGATTGAGAACGTTCTCCGTGGTGGCCAGGATACCGCCGGCCGTAAAGGGTGGCCGAATGACCGCCATGCTGCCGGAGTGCAGGCGATATGCACCCCCGCAGGCCCGGTCAAAGGAAAGCTTCGCCCCCATGGCCCACGCCAGCGTGGCGAGATACCAATCAACCAACCGGCAGTCGGGTGGAATCGGCAGGCAGCGACGAAGAATGGCGGTTCGGTAAGCCGAATTCCCCAGACCGAATACATTGCCGCGCGGCAGAAGCTCGGACCAGTCCGCGCCCTGCGGAGGAGCGAAGGCCGAGGACAGGTCTCGCCCGGTGGCGTCAATCAGGCGCATGGCGCAGGCGACGACGTCGCAGGTCTCCAAGGCCTCCACGGCAGCGGCGATCCGGGTCGGTTCGAGCAAATCATCGCTGTCCGCGAAGATCACCACCCGGTATCGCTCGGCGATCCGGGCGATGGCTTTCTGGCGAATCGCCGCGGGCGAATCGCTGTCGGCGGCCAGGACCCACTCGGCGGCCACATCGGCCTTGGCCGCGGCCTTCACATCGCACAGCTCAAGCCCATCCACGCCGAGCCAGAGATCAAAGCCCTGCTCGGTCTGAGCCCGGACCGAGGCGTACCAATCGGCGAGGTACTCCCTTACGCCTGGATGGACTGTCGCATAAAGCGCCGGACGATCCGCCTTCATGGTTCCTCTCCGGACAGCCTCGCCCGCATGAGCAACTCAGCCAGTCGCCAGTCGTCCTCGGTATCGATGTCTACAGCCCGTTGCCAGGGAATCTCCCATCCGCAGTAACCCGGCAGGTGGAACGTACCGTGCCGCCTCAGCGCCTCCGCCCGTGCCCACCAGATGGCCCCCGTCGGGCAGAATACCTCCGGTAAGTCCTGGCTCCGCTTGTCCCGAACGTGCCCAAAAAGCAGCTCCAGGCGGAAACCTTGGTCCCGCTGCATCGCCCACCAGGGGTTCAGCCAGCCGTACCTGGTCACGGACAGCTGGGCCTCCGCCTCCGTCGCGACGAATTGGTCGTGACTGGCGCGGATGTCGTCGGCGTTGCGCAACGGACAATTAGGCAGCAGTTGTGCGACAGTGTGGAACCTCGAGGCCTCCGGATCGATCCGCTGCAACACATCGGCGGTTGCCGCTGATACCGGCGTGTGATCGTCGGCCAAACTGGCTTCGCGGAGAAACGGGACTTCGGCACCGCATTGAACGGCTATGCGGGCAATCTCTTCGCTGTCTGTGCTGACGACGACCCGGGCCATGAGACCCGACCGGATGGCGGCCTCGATGGTGTAAACGATCAACGGCCGGCCGCACAGATTGCGTATGTTCTTGCGCGGAATCCGCTTGGAGTCGCCTCGAGCGGGAATGACGCCGAGGATCCCGGAATCCGGGAGTTGCTCTGGACCGTTGGAACTGGCCATAGTCTCATGGGCCACCGGGCGGCCCCCCCGTTCGGCGCAACCGATCACCGATGAAGCTGAGCAGATCATTCACCAGCGCTGCGTAGGTGAACCGCTGGACGACAGCATCATGCATGCTCGCGGCAATGGCCTTTCGTTGCTGCTCGTCTTCCAGATACCGATCGGCGAGAGCAACAAGATCTTCGGCCGACTTGAATGCGACCTCGTGGTAGCGATCAAAGACCTCTCCGGCCACTCTGCGATAGCCCGCGGCGGCAAAGCTGCGGTAGTGGTCGAGTTTCCAGGCCGGCAGGCTGATGATCGGTCCGGGGCGCTCCTCATGATAAAGGTCGGCCAGCGCCGTCATGGCGGCCGCCAGGTCAGGCACATCCCCGGAGGCGTACTCGATGTCGAGCCGGCAGCCATACTTCTTAAAAGCGGCCAGAAGCTGCCGCAACGGCTCGCCGATAGCGTCGGTGGGACAATACCGGATCAGGAAAAACCCGCCCGCCGCGAGACCGTCCAGTAAGCGTTGATGAATGGCGCCATAGCAGGTGATCTGCAGATTGATCCTGCTGGCTTGGTGGATGCCACGCAGCTCCCGGCCGTTTTTCGCGACGCCCCGCGCGTACTTGGCGAAGCGGGGGTGTGATTCCCAGCCGTTGCCGTACAAGTGCAGCGTGCGGCCGGTGCGATCGCAGTAGTCGGCAACCCATTCGAGAGCGCTCTGTCGAAACATCAGATCGGTCAGCGGCTGCAGATAGACCCGGGCGAGGGCGTCTTCCGCCGCCGCGCCGGCCGGGGCGACACCGGTTTCCCGTTTGGCACGATTGATCAGTGTCGCCGACGTGCCGCAGGCGGCTTCGGGGTCGGAGGCGATTTGCTCCGACAAGGCATCGAAAAGAAACTCCGTGATGCGCATCATGCCGGGATCGTTTCCCAAAAGCCCCTGACGCTGGTGGTGAAGGTCCAGCGGCAATTGTGATTGGTTGCTGACGAAGGAAAAGTCACAGCGATACGGTTCCAGAGCAGCATCCGAAAGCGGCTCGTTGCTGTAGAGACGGTCATCCGTCGCCATTGTCCAGATCATGCCCTGCGACGCGGGATAGCCATACTTGCGGGCCAGTGGCTCAATCTCGCCGGCGACGATGAAGTCCAGCAGCCCCTGCGAGCGCCCCGCCTCCGGGCGGACGAGGTGCGGCAGTTGATCCTGAATCCAACAGATGAACGGCACGTTCTCGGGGATGACCTGCGCGTATTCCCGTCGCAGGTGATCGATCGTGAAGATCATATCGGGATTGAATTCCTCGATCGCCTCAGCAATATGCACGGGCGGTAGCAGATCGTGGTCACTCTCCTCAATCAGGAGGCGAAAGTCATGTCCAAGCCGCTCGAAGGCCGCCTTGAGATCGCGCATCGAGTATTGGAGGACCGTCGTGAAGCGGCTGGTCATGCCCAGAATGCGGAGCTTCTCTCCGCGCCCCGCGGTAAAGCGCTCAGCCCAGTAATCGACAGGCCGGGCCTCGTAACGCTTGCGCATCGATGCGATGGTGGCGTGTCCGCTTCGCTCACGATCCGCGGCAAGTTCGCGGATGGCCTTAACCAGCCTGCCCCGCAACGCCTGATCAGACGATGGCAGGCCGACAACAAAACCAGGAATGGCTCGCGATGGCTCTCGGCGCAGCAGTTCCAGGAGCGCCTCGACGCACTCGGCGCCGATGAGGATCGTGACGCGGTCGTTGCAGAGGTCGTCGACCGATTCGGCCGCATAGAGCATGGCGCCAAAGACGCCGACGTCGGGTTCGAGAAGGTAGATTCGCGGCGTGAAGGTCAGAAACATCTTCCGCGTCCCGTCAAAGACTTTGCCGAACAAGGTGCCGAAGTGATCGCCGAGAATGACGTAGGGGGCGCAGAAGAGCTGTCCGGGGTCGTGAGCGAGTTTGTAACCCGCGGCCATGCGCTTGGCGTCAACAAGGCAGGGCCGCCATCGCCGCTGGCCCTCAGAGACGCGCTCGGAGAGCTGCATGGTTCCGTCGAGCGTGCGGTACAGATCGAGCGCTTGCGGAATGGCGCGAAAGGCAGCGTCGTGACACTGCAATTCCGGATGCATCTGGTATATCTTTGACGTGTTGCTGTCAAAACGCTGCTGCAGCGAGGACCAGGGGACTCTACCTGACGGCATGGCGGCCAACTGGCTGTGCAGACCGGCGAATTCCGGCATCGATCCGAGCGGCTGACCGCCTTGCCTCAACACTTTTAGGGCCGGACCGATCAGTCCGATGGCGACATAGGACCGCACGGCGAAGAATACCGCCTCCGCGTTGTCCGGATTATTTGCCAGAAGCCGCAAGCTGGCGTTTAGCAGCGTGTGGTGCTCACCGCGATCGTACAACTCCTGGAGGCTGACACGGCCCGACCGAGTCTCGCCGACAGACAGCATGGGAATTGCAGCCACATCCATCCTCAATCCCTGAGGTTATGGCAACCGGTGAGCAGCCATGGACAGAGATCCTCGCTCTCTTGTTATCGGCACCCGCGGGCGCCCCAATTAGCCCTAACCTCGCCCATCGGCCCGCGTCTACCACTGCGGAAGGCGGTGCCGGAACAGTCGGCGTACGCTGCCTCCGCGCCGCTTTCAGTGGGCACCGTCCATCACTAGGATGGCGGCTCCGTGAATGCGTGGCGGTCAGGCAATCGCGATACCCGGTTGGATTTCTGGACAAGGAGACTGGAGCATGAAATCCGCCCTGAGTCGGTGGATGCTCTCGGCGACGTTATTGCTACTGCCCCTGGTGGCGCTCATGGGATGCGACGAAGGCGACTACCACGAGGGCGGCGAGTTTGGCGTGGATGCGATCCTGGCAATCATTTATGCCGTCGGCGACGTGGCCTTGTCGATCATCGAGGCCACCACATAAGCACCAAACCGCTTCCCCGGACCATGCTTGCGCTTCATGGCATGGCGAGAGCGTCGGCGACGTATTCGATGACATGCCGCGAGGCAACGCCGGTATGATGCGCAATCTGGTGTCGGCAACTGAATCCGGATATGGCGATCTCCGCGTCCCCTCGCCCCCGAATGGCCGGAAAGAGCCGCTGCTCCCCCACCGCCCTGGCCACGTCGTAATGTTCCACCTCATGCCCGAACGAACCAGCCATGCCGCAGCAGCCGCTATCGATCTCCCTGACATTGCCGTTGGCGCACGCCCTTAGAAGGGTTAGCGCCGATTCCGTGCCGACGAGCGCTTTCTGGTGGCAGTGCCCGTGATAGAGCAGGCTGATGGTGGTGTTGAAACGCAAGGCTTCGGGTCGGTCCCGCAGAATCGCGGCGACAAATGACTCCATCGTCTGAGCGGCCTTCGCCACGCTTCGAGCCGCCGGCGTCCGGACAAGCTGCGGGTACTCGTCGGTGAAGGTGAGCAGGCAACTCGGTTCCGTACCGACGATCGGGACACCGCGGTCGGCGTAAGGCGAGAGCACCGCCACATTGGTCTCAGCGAGAGCTCTCGCCTTCCAAAGTAGACCCTTGCTGATCGCCGGCCGCCCACAGCACTTCGTCCGTGGCACGGTCACCTCGTAGCCGAGGGCTTCCAGAACTTTGACCGCGGCGATGCCGACTTGCGGCGTGTAGTAATTCGTCCACGTGTCCACGAAATACACGACCTGCGGCCTGGCAAGAGCAGCGTCAGCAGCTTCCCCCCTCGCCCCGGCTGAATCCGCTCCCCCATCAGACTCCGCCCGGCGCGATGCAAACCATTGCCGGAAGGTCTGGCTCGCGAACCGCGGAAGCGGCACCCGACGATCCAGGCCACAGAACAATTCCATCAACCCGCGCACCCATGCCGATTGCAGCAGCCAGTTGCTGACATTCGCAAACCGGCAACCCCATGCAGCCAACTCGGGCACCGCCGCAATCAGCCTGCTGCGACGCGAAACGCCCACGCGGCGATGGCGGTGGGCCAGCCACTCGGCCTTGAGCCGGGCCATGTCCACCCCGGTCGGGCATTCGTTCTTGCAGGCCTTGCAGCTCAGGCAAAGATCCAGGACTTCGGCGAGGGCGGGATCGACCAGACCCTGCATGAGGCCGCCGCCGGATAGGGCAATTCGCAAAGCGTTGGCCCTCGCCCGAGTCGTGTCCCTCTCATCACCGGTGGCCATGTATGAAGGACACATCACGCCCACGAGGCGCTGCCGGCATTCGCCGATGCCGCTGCACATCTCGGCCAGCCCGCCCATGCCGCCGTATGCGGAAAAGTCCAGGTAGGTGTCTATAGCCTCCGCATCGGACGACTTGGCCGGCTCGCGGCCGACCGGCCGGTCGGTGGCTGCATCCTGCGGGACATAGCGCAGGTTGTCCGTCATGGAGAGCGGCGTGACAATCTTGTTCGGGTTGAGCACGCTGTTCGGGTCGAAGGCCTGTTTGATCCTGCTGAAGGCCTCGACGATTCGCGCCCCGTAGAGTGTCTCCAGCCAGCCTGACCGCACAATTCCGTCGCCATGCTCGCCCGTGGTCGTACCGCCGAACTCCAGGATCAACTTGCTGACCCGCTCACCGATCCGCCGCATGCGTTCCACATCGTGACGGAGTTTGAGATTGAGCACGGGCCGAATGTGCAGGCAGCCCACACTGGCATGGGCATAGTAGCCGGCCCGCTCGACACCCTCGTCAGCCAGGATGGCACGAAACTTCTCGATGTAGGCCCGAAGCTTCGCCGGGTCGACAGCGGAGTCCTCCACAAAGGCCTGCGGCTGCCACGGACCCGGTTTGGACTGGGCCAAGCCCAGACCCGCCTTGCGAACCGCCCACAC
>DATKKX010000495.1:0-2974 GCA_035542775.1 Phycisphaerae bacterium
GTCGCCATCAAGGACCTTCATCAGCACGTCGGACAGACCGTCACCCTGCAGGGCTGGCTCTACAATCGCCGCGACTCCGGCAAAATCGCCTTTCTCATCATCCGCGACGGCACCGGCCTGTGCCAATGCGTCGTCACCAAATCGCCGGAGACCGAGTCCTTTTTCGAACAGGCCCGCAGACTGGGGCAGGAGACATCCCTCCGCGTGACCGGCGCGGTCCGTGCGGATGAGAAGCAGATCGGTGGCCACGAGCTGAACATCACCGGCCTGGAGGTCGTCGGCGAGAGTACCGACTACCCCATCACGCCCAAGCCGCACGGCATCGAGTTCCTGATGAAGCATCGCCACCTGCACTTCCGCTCGCGGCGGCAGTGGTCCATCCTGCGCGTGCGGGCGACGCTGGTTGACGAGATCCGCGGCTACTTCAACCGCAACGGCTTCACGTTGATCGACACCCCGATTTTTGCTCCCGCCGCCGGCGAGGGGGCGCAGACCCTGTTCACCGTCGATTATTTCGGCGAGCCGGTCTATCTCGCCCAGACCGGCCAGCTTTACGTCGAAACGGCCTGCATGTCCTTCGGCAAGGTCTATTGCTTCGGCCCCACCTTCCGCGCCGAGAAGTCCAAGACCCGCCGGCACCTGACCGAGTTCTGGATGGTCGAGCCGGAGATCGCCTACGCCGATCTGGATGCGGTCATTGCAGTGGCCGAGGACATGACCTGCTCGATCGTCAATCGCGTGCTTCGCGATCATCGGGCGGATCTGGAATTTCTGGGCCGCGACATCGCCGGCCTGGAGAAGATCCAGAAGCCGTTCTTCCGCCTCACCTACTCCAACGCGGCGGAGTTGCTGCGCAGCGACAAGACCAGGAGGCTGCTCGAAAGCGAGTTGGCCGCCAAGAGCGCCCGCATCGCCGAGATGAAGAAGCTCATCGCTGACAAGGAGGCCGAGTCACAGGCCGCCGGCACCAAGCAGTGGAAAAAGGACGCGCTCGTTGCCGAGGTTATCGAGCTTCGCGAGGAGCTGGACGACCTGGAGACCGAGGTCCGCAACATCCCGCACCACATGGAGCTGGCGGCGAACTTCGAGTGGGGCAAGGACCTCGGCGGCTCGGATGAGACCATCATCAGCCGCCTGCACGAGCGGCCCGTCTTCGTCACCCACTATCCGCGGGCGGTCAAGGCCTTCTATATGAAGAAGAACGCCGTCGACGGCAGGCTGGTCAACAACTTCGACATGCTGGCCCCGGACGGGTACGGCGAGGTCATCGGCGGCTCGCAGCGCGAGGAGATACTGGAGGACCTGCTGGAGCGGATGGCCGAGGAGAAGCTCAACACCAAGGACTACGAGTGGTACCTGGATCTCCGCCGCTATGGCACGGTGCCGCACGGCGGCTTCGGCCTGGGCGTCGAGCGGACGCTGTCCTGGCTCTGCGGCCTGAAGCACATCCGCGAGACGATTCCGTTCCCGAGGATGATGGGAAAGTTCTATCCCTAAGCGATCCGCGTTCGGCACTCGGCAATCGGGACTCAGCGTCATGGCCCTCCCGAGCTGCGGCGAGGCCGCGATACCAGTTCATCATAAAAAAGCACCCGCCGGCGCCTACTCGGCAACCGGCGGGTCTTGAAGTTTAGGTGCTGCAGTAACGCAGCCACGTTCGCTGCACTACGGCAGCCACCTCATACATATACCACAGTTCACGGATCACCTCCTTTCCATAGGGCAGACTTCCCGGTCGACCTGGAGGTTCAGGCCCCCGGGCTTTGTCCGGCCGCCGGCCGTCGCCGACGGGCCCACGCGAACGGCTCTGCCGTTTCGCGGCGGGGCGGTCCGAGGTCCGTTGCCCCCGCCCATTTTTGAGGGTCACGGAGCCTCACACCTGTCCCCACAACTAAAGTGTATCAAACCGGAATTTGGAACGTCAAGCGTTTTCCCAAAATGACGGGTTGGGAGTGCCCGCGGCCATCGGATTGCCTCCTCTACGGCCCATGCGGGCGGCGCGATCAGCCTGGCACCCCCGCCGAAACGTGCCCGAACGTCCCAATAAGAAAACCGGGCCATGACCAGCACGACCCGGTCTTCGTTATGGTGAACTCGCGGATTCAAAGCTGTACAACCGAGTCCGCGAGACCCTGAAGCACTGTGTCAGGTCGTTGGCATCCTCCCGAGCGGTCGAGGCGCTCGAGCCGCGGCCCAGGCATCACGATCCCTACCCCGGAATCGCCTTGTCGGCGAGACACGAATGCCGCAACTATGCACTGTCTGCGATAAACGATGTTCCCCTCCCCGTCACGCCGCCGCAATGACCTCCACCACATCGGTCACCTAGAGCCGCCGGCGGGCTGATGCACCTGCAGGGATGTGCCTGAAGCACAAAAGACAGGTTCAGAATACCAATTGCTCCTCTCGCGTTCAAGAGCGGCGGCTCGTCCAGGTCTCGACCGGCTCGCCCCGCCCGCCGCAAATCCGCGTTTTTGCCCCGACGCTGCGATTATAAAAAATCAAGCGCGGCACTGAGCAAGCCTTAGGGATGAAGCGTCAGTAGGGGGCTGTGGACAATGGCAGTCGGTCCTTGTTCCGATGCGGCGGCAGGATCCCTGCCCGGCCCGAAAGCCAACGGCTTCATATGACTGAAGGTCGTCCGAAAGGCGGAGCGTTTGCCCTAAGGTGCATTAATGTGCGCTAAAGTGCGGATAAAAAAGTTCTGCGTACGTGCAACCGCCTCCTGGGTCGCCGATCGGTGCCGTTACGCCGAGTCTGTCATGGATCCGGGCGCGAGTTGTGCGCGCCGGGGCAGCCCATGGGGCCGCCCGGCGGGGGCGGAAAATCCGGCGTTGATTCGTGGTTGCCTGTCCGGGGCCACCGGCTCGCCCGACATCACGGATTTCGAGCCAGTTTCTTTTTCGAGAGGGGTGTTTTAGGATTGGCATGACCACGAGTGAGTCGGATGGCCGGCCATCTGGTATGATCTCGC
>DATKKX010000496.1:0-24946 GCA_035542775.1 Phycisphaerae bacterium
AATGTGCACCCCGGTTTCTCACAATGCTCATTCCGGACCTCGTTACCATACCCGGACCTCGCGGCGAAATTATCGTCACGATGAGTCCAGGCCCGCCACCTTCCGCTCCGGGTGAAAGATGAGAATCGGGCGACGGTCACCACCACGGTAGCACGCAGCAAACATCACCACACAGCTCGGATATAGCGCCCCAGGTACGGACGGAGGAGATATTCTCCCTTGCTCTGGCATGAGCTATGTCTACGGTTCTCGGATGTGGCTGTCGCCGGGGCATCGGAAATCCCACGATCTCCGCGGCTGATTTCGAATTGCAGGGCCAGGGGGGAGAATCGATCGACAATCGGGGCAAACGAGAGAGTCCGAGATTGCTGGCGAGCCTCCCCAAGGTGCAGATGCGGGGACAAGGCGGCGGGGAGCACAGCACGGTCTTTGCCGATGGTCCTAGCGAAAACAGCCGGTTCTGGGTGATAAAGCCAGTCGCGGCTGTGGTTTACATGGGCTAATGGCGGGCGAACTCCGGTTTGGGCAGCGAGGTCCCATACCAGCGCAACGCGGGTTTTGCAGGACTTTTTTCGCCGATAATTTGCCCGCACCCAGTATTGGTGTTATATTTTAAGGTCCTATTTTTTGGTTCGTGCATGGGGAAACAGGGCGAGGCGGTTCAAGTTCTCTTGTTCTCTGTCTTGATCAACTGATTAGGCGCGACATCAAACCCGGGGCGTGCGTGTGAGCGGACGCGTTTCCGTAGCATTGATTGAGCAGGTCCGTCAAGCCAACGACATTGTGGATGTCGTTTCGTCGTATGTCGCGTTGAAACGGGCTGGACGCGGCCTGAAGGGTCTTTGCCCCTTCCACAATGAGAAGACGCCGTCATTTACGGTCGCCGCGGACAAGCAGATCTTCCATTGTTTCGGGTGCGGCGCCGGCGGGGATGTTTTCAAGTTTGTGCAGCTTCGAGAGAACGTGGACTTCAAGGAAGCCCTCACCATTCTCGCCGCCCGGGCGGGCATTTCCCTTGACGAAGGGCAAGGCCGGCCAGACCGCACGGACGCAGGTGTGGGCAAAGTCGAGATCGAGCGGGTGAACCGCTGGGCTTGCCGGTGGTTTCAGCAGCAACTCCAGGCGCCTGCCGGCAAAGTTGCCCGTGACTACGTGGCCTCCCGCGGCATTACCAGCCAATCAATCGATCGCTTTGCCCTCGGCTATGCTCCCGATAGTTGGGACGCGCTCTGTAATGCCGCCAAGGCAAGCAAGGCTCCGGCGGAACTGCTGTTCGTGGCGGGGCTGGCGCGGAGCCGCGATGATGGTTCGAGGTACGACGCCTTCCGAAATCGCTTGATGTTCCCGATCCATGATGCAATGGACCGGGTTATCGGGTTCGGAGGCCGGACGCTGGGCGACGATCCCGCGAAATACGTGAATTCCCCACAAAACCCGCTTTTTGACAAGAGCCGTTGTCTCTATGGGATCTTTGCCGCCAAGCGTGCTTTTTCCTCTGAGCGCTGCGCCGTGATCGTTGAGGGCTATGTGGACTGCCTGATGGCCCAGCAGCACGGCTTCGATCACACGGTCGCCACGCTGGGCACCGCACTGACGCCGGAACATGTCCAATTGCTCCGGCGCTACGTCGATCAGGTCATCTTGATCTTCGACTCCGACGAAGCCGGCCAGCGGGCGGCGGACAATTCATTGCGGCTGTTCCTTACTCAAGGCCTCGATGTCCGATTGGCACGCGTCCCAGAAGCCAAGGACCCGGCGGAACTGCTCCTCGGGGCGGGCGGCGACGCCTTCAAACGCGTTTTGACCTCGGCAATCGACGCGCTAGAATTCAAATGGAATCAGGTTCGAGCGCGGTACCGTGACGCCGCCACCGGCCCGGACCGTAGGAGGGCGGTAGAGGAGTTTCTCGGTCTTGTCGTCGGGGCGGCGGATCTGGGTGCCTGCGACCCCATTCAGAGGGGGCTCATCCTCAATCAGGTCGGCAAGCTGCTGAGCCTGCCGGGTGAGGAAATCAATCGGCAATTGCGGCTTATCGCGCGGCGGGCGCCCGCGGCGTCCGCTGTGGCCGCACCGGCACGAAAGGCACGCCGAATGCCCGGCGGCCCCGCAGCCGCGGCCATGCGTGAGATGCTCGAAGTCCTGATTAACGACCCGGGGCACTACGCCTCGGTCGTTGCGGAGTTCGATCCGGAAGTTTTGCCGGCGGGAGATTTGAAAGAGATCGCCAAGACCGTCGCCGAACTGGCACGGGCGAAGGGCGGATTCGAGCTGGCTGAGTTGATCGCCCGGTTCGAATCGACGCGGACCGCGTCGCTGATCATGGAATTGAGCGCGGCCGGCGAGCGCAAGGCTAACTTCGCGGCGACTATCGACGGCGCCGCCACACGCTTACGTGAACTGCGCGAGCAGCGTGAGCGTAGCGATTTGTTGGCCTCGCTGAGGCAGAGCGGCGCAGCGAAGCAGCCGCGAACGGAATGCGGAACATCGGATGAGGGGACCGTGAACACCGCTGCGGAGCAACGTTCTATGTTGCGAGCCGTCAGCGAGAAGCGCGGGGGAATGGGCGTGTTCGCCGGGCACAGACATTCGGCGACGCCGGTCGCCGCGCCAGACGTTTCGGGCGGACCATCGGCCGCCGATTAAGTCGGCGCCGGGCCGTCCATCGGTCGGTTGCGATGACAACCGCCGTGAGCGGTTGATCGGAGTGGATGGAGGATGGCCGCCGGCCCAGGATCGGGCTGGACGAACAGTAAGGATCGATTCGATGGCCCGCGGTTGCGGCCCAGGACCGATCCGGGTTGGGTGAAGCCCCCCTTCGCCCAAACGTGATCTGTGGATCCCCGGTTTTCCAAGGGGATCGGCGGTCACGCGAACGTGGTAGCAGCGGAGCCGCAAGGAATGACAAAGGTAACCGTCAAACAGACACCGACAGCGACACCCACACGAAAGACAGCGAAACCGACCGACCCCGTCGAAGCCGGCATTACCGACTTGATCACCAAGGGCCGGCAGCAGGGCTTTCTCACCTGGGAGGAACTCAACGACGCTCTGCCCGATGACGCCATAATCCCCGATCGACTGGAAGGCATCCTTCTGCGGCTGGAGGAGTCCGGCATCGACATGGTCGATGAGGCCGATGCGCGGAAGCTTTCTTTCGGCGACGAGGCCGCCGCCGGCAAGAAGGGCTTCGTGGGGGGCGATCAGGCCGTGGCAGCCGTTGAGGACGAGTTTCCGGTTGAGGCTCCCAGCCGCCGGATAGACGACCCGGTGAGGATGTACCTCACGCAGATGGGCGAGATTCCGCTGCTCACCCGCACCCAGGAAATCGCCCTGGCCAAGAAGATCGAGCTCACCCGGTCGGCCTTCCGCCGCAAGGTGCTGGAATCGGACTGCAGTTTGACCGCCGCGGTCGAGATCCTGCAAATGGTCAAGGAAGGCACGCTGCCGTTTGACCGCACGATGAAAATCTCCAGCGGCGAGAACCAGGTCAAGCACACGGTCCTGCAGCGGCTGCCCTGCAACCTGGGCACCGTGCAGAAGCTCATGCAGCTCAATCAAGCCGATTGGCAGAAGCTTCACCAGGGCGGCAACAACGAGGCCACCCGGGCGTTTCTCAAGCGGCGGATCAGCCGGCGGAGCCGCAAGGCCGTGCTCCTGCTGGAGGAGCTTGCCCTGCGGACCAGCCGGGTTACGCCGATGATGCGGAAGCTCTTCGCTCTGTCCGACAAGATGACCGAGCTGGAGAAACATCTGACGGACCATCGCGAGCTCGCCTCACTTCCCGCGGAGGAGGCCGAGGCCATGCGCGACGAGCTTGCCGGCCTCCAGGATCTGACCCTGGAGTCGGCGGAGGAGCTGCGCACGCGCGTTGCGACCATCAAGCGGGTCTTCGCGGAATACGAAGACGCCAAGCGGAAGCTCTCCGGCGGAAACCTCCGGCTGGTGGTCTCAATCGCAAAGAAATATCGCAACCGGGGTCTGCCGTTCCTTGACATCATTCAGGAAGGCAACACCGGACTGATGCGGGCAGTGGATAAGTATGAGTACCGACGCGGCTACAAGTTCAGCACTTACGCCACGTGGTGGATCCGGCAGGCCATCACCAGGGCCATTGCCGATCATGCCCGCACGATCCGCATCCCCGTGCACATGATCGAGACGATGAGCCGGCTGCGGAACACCTCTCGGGAGCTGGTGCAGGAGTTGGGCCGCGAGCCTTCCATTGAGGAGATCGCCAAGAAGGCCCGTATGCCGATCAGCGAGGTCCGCCGCGTGCTGAAAATCAGCCGGCATCCCATTTCGCTCGACCGGCCGGTCGGCGAAGGGGAGGATTCGTACTTCGGCGACTTCATCGAGGATGCCGCCGCCGAGAACCCTGTCAGCACGGCCAGCGGCGAGATGCTCAAGGACCGCATCGAGCAGGTGCTCAAATCGCTGACCTACCGCGAGCGTGAGATCATCAAGCTTCGCTATGGCATCGGCGACGGGTATACCTACACCCTTGAAGAGGTCGGCAAGATCTTCAAGGTCACCCGCGAGCGCGTCCGGCAGGTGGAGGCCAAGGCCATCCGCAAGCTGCAGCACCCCGTGCGATGCAGAAAGCTGGAAGGCTTCCTGGACAAGGATGGCCACCTGATCCAGCCGGAGGAGACTTTCTAAGCTCCTGATGGGGCGAGGGCCGAAGTTTCATTCAAGCTCGGAAAAGCCCGCGGATCGGTATCCGCGGGCTTTTTTGTGTTGGGGGAGGTGTGCGGCGCTATGGAAAGCCTCAGGCTGGCCGGGCGCTCGATATCGGACGCTTTCGGATACCGGAGCTGTTCGGTCGGTTCGGCCGGTGGCACGACGCCGCCCGATGAGGTTCCGTTGGGCCAGACCAGTCGTTGTCCTACCTGGTGAATCTGGGAAGGGGTGGTCGTGTCGGTGTGTGCAGACGGAGCGGCAAGTACATCGCGGCGTGCAGGGTCGACCGTGGTGTCGACTTGTATCAAGCTTGTGTGTAGGCTATAAGGTAAGAGGTAAGGACGACCTGTCTGTAATCCCCCACGCCTGGGAAGCGGCGAGTTGAACGAGGGAAGCCAGACCGGAATTGAGGATGGTTCTGTCCGCGCCCGCCGGCTGTTCCGATTTGATGCCAACAACTGCACGGATTGAAATTGCCGCCTGTTGAGACCAAGATGGCCGTGGCATCGCGTCACGGCGTCGGGCAGGAAGACGGCAATTCCGAGGTTTACGAGAGACGAGAATCATGGATCCGAGGAGCGATTCGGTAGAGGGTGACATTGGCAAAACACCAAACGCGGGCTCGGAGGCAGGCACGCCACAGACGCCGCCGCAAGGGGGGGACACTCCTTCGCTCACGCCCGATCAGGGGGCTCAGGCCCCGGCTCCGCCGCGGCCCGCCCGCCCAGCCGACATCGCTGCCTCGCTCGTCGTGAACGACGACAAGGATCTTGATCGAGCGGTCGAAGAGGCCATGCGTGGCTTCACCACCGAAGACATCTCCGCCGCCGACGTGGCCGCAAAAGGGCCGGCGGTGGACGAGCCTTCGCCGGGCGACCTGCTCACCGGCCGCATCGCCAACATCGGATCCGAGGACATTCTCATCGACTTCGGCGGAAAGTCTCTTGGCGCCATGCCGCTGGCCGACTTTGAGAAGGACGAGAGGTACGCAGTCGGCGACAGCGTCCAGGTCTTGGTTGTCGGAAAGGACGAGCGCGGCGGCCTGCTCAGCGTCTCGCGGCGAAAAGCCAAGCGAGAATTGATTCTCCGTAATTTGAAGGTCGGCCTAGTGGTCGAGGCCCACGTCACCGGCATGAACAAGGGCGGCCTCGAGGTGGATATCGAGGGGCTTCGCGGCTTCGTTCCGGCCAGTCAGGTGGACCTCTACTTCATGAAGGACATCTCCGACCTGCTCGGCAAGGTCATTCGCGCCGAGGTGACCCGCTTTGATCTGGACGACGACCGGGAGAATATCGTCCTGTCGCGCCGCAAGGTGCTGGTGCGTGAGGAGGATGAGCGCAAGGAGAAGGCCTTCCAGGAGATACAGGCTGGACAGATCCGACATGGGGTAGTCCGCAACGTCACCGATTACGGTGCATTCGTGGACATCGGCGGCATCGACGGCCTGCTGCACGTGACCGACATGAGCTGGGGTCGCGTAAACAAGCCTGAAGAGGTCGTCAAGGTCGGCGACGAAATCGACGTCAAGGTGATCAAGGTCAATGCCGAGAAAAAGAAGATCTCCCTTAGCCTCAAGCAAACCAAGCCGGATCCCTGGCTCAATGCCGCGGAACGCTATTCGCCAAATCAGAGGCTCAGCGGCCGCGTCGTCCGCCTGGAGAATTTCGGCGCTTTCGTCGAGATCGAGCCCGGTCTCGACGGCCTGATCCCCATCAGCGAGTTGAGCTGGACCAAGCGCATTCGCCATCCTTCGGAGATTCTCAAGGAAGGCGACATCATCGAAGTGTCCATCATGAGCATGGATGTCGCCAAGAAGCGCATGTCTCTCAGCTTGAAGCAGCTCGCCGAGGATCCCTGGGCCAACGTGACCCAGCGATACACCGAGGGCGCCAAGGTGAAGGGCAAGGTCGTTCGCACGACCGATTTCGGCGCCTTCGTCCAGCTGGAGGAAGGCATCGACGGCCTGATCCACATCTCCGAGCTGTCTGAAGAGCGGGTGCGGGCCGTGACCGACAAGGTTCAGCCCGGCCAGGAAGTCGAGGTGCGCATCCTCGGCGTCGATCCCGAGGCCAAGAAGATCTCGCTTTCGCTGAGGAAGCCGCCGACCGGGCCGACTCCCGAGGAGATCGCCAGAATGGAGGCCGAGCGGGCCGCCGCAGAGGCCAGGCGAAAGCCCGCCAAGCGCCGGCGCGGCGGCATCACCGTCGACTGGGATGATGGAGGGCTGAGCCTGGGCTCGCTCGATCCCTCGAAATTCGGTCGATAGGACCTCCGGTTCGACGGTCGTCGCAGGCGTACATTCTCCTGGGCCGGTGCATCGGTGCGAGAACCGGTGTACGGACAGGCGCAAGCTGCCGATCAGTTGCCGATCAACTCCTCAAGGAACGGCTGGAGGTCGAGCATGTCGACCGAACCGTCGCCGTTGAAGTCGCCCAGCATACGGTCGCACGAAGGGTATGCTGCCGCATAAGCCGAAGGGTCAATCATGGCCAGCATGAAGGCCCTGATATCCAGGGCATCGAGCACGCTGTCGCAGTTCATGTCACCCTGAAAGGCGCAGGGAGAAGTCCAGGCTGCAATCCTCGGGGCGAAAATTCCCCCAGCGGAAGTGAATCGCCCCCCGGTGATGAGCTGAGGGGGCTCTGGTCCGTCTCCATCAGGATCGAAGTTCTTCAGGGCCATTACCCAGTAGTTAGTGCCGCTGCCGAGCGGCCACCATTGCCGGCCGTTCCACTTGGCGACATAGTTGGCGGGGTGACCCCCGGCTGCCGTGAAATACCCGCCGGCATAGAGCATCGGCGGATGGGGCCCGGGTCCATCGTCGTCAAAGACGGTGAGGGCATGAATGATGTGGTTCATGCCCACGCCGAGGGCTGACCACGAACTGCCATCCCATCTGGCAATGCTGTTCACGCGGAGGCTGCCGGCCATCCAGAACATTCCGCCCACGAAAAGAGAAGGTATTCCATCGCCATCGTCGTCGAACTCGGTGAAGGCGTAGACTTCATTGCCAAGTCCGCTTCCCAGCGGCGACCACGAGGTTCCGTCCCATTTGGCTACATTGTGCGCGCTAACTCCGCCAGCCGTCGTGAAATAGCCGCCGACGTAAAGCGCGGGCAAGTGGGGGCCAGGTCCATCATCATCCCAGGCCCACAGGGCGTAAACATGACCCGGGTTAGACAGTCCATTTCCCAACGGCGACCACGATGTGCCGTTCCATTTGGCGATGTTGTGAGCGCCGACTCCTCCTGCGGCGCTGAAAAAACCACCCACATACAGGGCTGGTGCGTGCGGACCGGGACCGTCATCATCGAGGACCGCGAGGGCGATCACCCAGTCGTTGGTACCGCTGCCCAGCGGCGACCATGACGTGCCGTTCCACTTGGCGATGTTGTTTGCCGGAACACCGCCGGCGCTGCTGAATGAGCCGCCGGCATAAAGGGCTGGTCCCGTCCCGTCATCGAAGGCGGCCAGTGCCAGCGCACCGAAACCCTGCGTGCCGCTGCCCAGGGGCGACCATACGGCGCCGTCCCACTTGGCGATGCCGTTGGCCACGCAGCCGCCCGCAACGGTGAATTGGCCGCCGGCGTAGACGGCGGGCTGATCCGGTCCCGGGCCATCGTCGTCATATACGAGCACGGCGCGAACATAATTGTCCATGTCGTTTTCAAGTGCCGACCAGTGCGGCTCGCACGGTTGAGCGGAGGCCGCTGGCAGCCACAGGCCGGCCACGGTCAGCCCGACAAGGGCAATAGCTTGTCGCCAGGTGACTTCCATCCTCTCCTATCTCCACGAGCGAGCAGCGGGATCGGCCTCGCTTCTCGAACAAAGCCCGCGGGACCGACCATTCACGAATGGTTGCCTTTGCCCATTTTAGCAACGGGGACGCGGCCGCGAGAAGCGTTTATCCTCAATTTCCGCGGCGGTCGGCCACATTCTATTGGATCGCCAGCACGCCGGTTCCGCTGATCCGGTCTCCCTTCAGGTCCTGCAATGCTCGATTGGCTTCGGCCAGCGGGTATGTTTTCGTATGCGGACGGATGGGGATCTCCGCGGCTTCGGCGAGCAGCCCCCGGCCATCCTCACGCGTGTTCGCGGTCACTGAGTGCACGTCTCGCTCGTAAAACAGACATTGCTCGTATGGCATTGCGGGAATATCGGTCATGTATATTCCGGCCAAGGCCACCGTTCCGCCTTTTCGCAAGGCCTGCAGCGCCTTCGGGACCAGCCACCCGACAGGCGCGAAGATAATCGCGCTGTCGACCTTGACCGGCATGCCGGTCGCATCCTCGCCGACCCAGTCCGCCCCCATCTCCCGGGCGAGCCGCCGATGGTCCTCGCCGCGCGTGGCCACATAGACGGCGCAGCCTCGATGCTTGGCGATCTGCAGCACCACGTGGGCCGACGAGCCGAAACCGTACAAAGCCAGCGTCCCGCCCCGGGGCAGATTGCATCGCTTCAACGCTCGATACCCGATGATGCCGGCGCAGAGCAGCGGCGCCGCGGAGGCGTCGTCGAACGAATCGGGGATCTCGTAGGCATAATCCTCCGGCACGACCGCGTACTCCGCGTAGCCGCCGTCAGCGTGGTAACCGGTGTAGCGCGACGATTCGCACAGGTTCTCCTGCCCGGCGGCGCAAAATGTGCATCGGCCGCACGTGTGACGCAGCCAGGCCACGCCAACCCGCTGCCCCGTCCGCAGCCTTTTGCTTCCCTCCCCGATCTCATCAACGACTCCGACGATCTGATGTCCGGGAATGATTGGGAGCCTGGCCCGCGGGAGTTCTCCCTCGATTACGTGCAGGTCGGTTCGGCAGATTGCGCAGCAGCGCACCTTTACCCGTACCTCGCCTGGGCCGGCGTGTGGAGCGGGCAGATCGCCCAGGCGCAGCGGCGACGAGTCAATCGGCGAGATGTCCTTCAGCACCATGGCTTTCATGAGCTACGCCTCCTTTCTATGGTAGCCCGGCCTCCAACAGATTAGACGGGAACATCCCGGATGTGGAGTGGTCAATTGCATCCCGCGGCCTTCGCGTCAGTTACGCGGCACGGTAGAATACGCCCCTGACGCTGCCGGCCAGGAACTCGCCAAGGACGTTTCTTGGGCGTGATTTCAATGGTGCGGAGACAAGGCAGGGAGGGGATGCGATGCGGACCAACTCGCTGGTTTTCACTGCAGCCTGTGGCTTGGTCTTCCTCCTGGCTCACTGCAATGCTGGAGGCGGTCCCAGCTTTCTTTTTGAACCGCTGGAGTTCCCGTTCAGCAACGCGGGAGATGTGGTACGAATTGCAGCCTATGGAATACCGAACTGGAGCGGCAGCGAGCCCCACAACGGGATCGACCTGCAGGTTGACGGGAGCCTGGCGTCCGCAAGGATCATCTCGCCCACGGCCGGCAGGGTCACGGGGATCTTGACGCACGAGAACCCCTATTCAGATCCCCCCGGCCAGCTCATCGTCACCATTGACATCAGAGTCAACAATGAGTGGACCGTGCACCTTGTGCTCGAACCATCGACCGCTGATCAGGCGATGAGGACCGCGCAATTGGCGGCGATCCTGGTCAGCGAAGGTCAGGACGTTGCCGTCGGGACTCCGGTGGCGGACCTGTTAGTTGGCACGTTGGGGTATCCGCACCTGCACTATATGGTGGAGCGCAATGGTGAGATGGTCTGCGCCTATGCATATTCCTCCGATGCCGCCAGGGCTGTGTTCGTCGGTCTGGCAAGCCTCCCCGGCAGCAGCCTGCCTGATGGAAACATCTGTTACGGTCAGCCCTGAGTCATGTGCAAGCCGGCGCTTGCGGCGTCGGGCCTTTCCGCTTTACTATCGCCGGCCACGCGTACCCCGCGGGCGGCCTGCCGCTGTCGGCGGGCGCCACACGGCCTGGACGGAAGCATATGTGGAGATCCATGACTGATTCAGTGGAACAGACCGGATTGCGGGCCGCCGGATCGACCGGGGAAGAACCGTCAGGTTTTGTTCGCGAGCTGCGGCTGCTGGACTCGGCCACGATCGTGGCGGGCTCGATGATCGGCTCCGGCGTATTCATCGTTTCGGCGGACATCGCCCGGCAGGTGGGGTCGTCGGGCTGGCTGCTTGCGGTGTGGGTCTTCACGGGCCTTATGACCGTCGCCGCGGCTCTCTCCTACGGGGAGCTGGGGGCCATGATGCCGAAGGCGGGGGGGCAGTACGTCTATCTCCGCGAGGCGTACTCGCCGCTGTGGGCCTTCCTATATGGATGGACGCTGTTCCTGGTCATTCAGACCGGCACGATCGCCGCGGTGGCCATCGGTTTCGCCAAGTTTCTCGGCGTGCTGGTGCCGCAGATCTCGGCGACCGCCTGGATCGTGAAGCCGATCAACCTCTCCACAAACTACGCCGTGAGCCTGTCGAATCAGCAACTGGTCGGGATCGTGTTAATCGTCTTCCTGACCTACGTCAGTACGCGTGGTATCCGGCTCGGCAAAATCATTCAGAACGTATTCACCTCGGCGAAAACGATCGGTCTGATCGGTTTGATCCTGGTGGGCATCTTCTGGGGGCGCAACCATGAGGCGATTTCCGCCAACTTCCATGCCATGTGGACGCCACGGAACGTGGACGTGATCCGGCCGGACTTCCTGGTCTTGCCGCCGACATCGGCGATCGACGGCGTATTCGGTCTTCTGATCGCGTTCTGTGTGGCACAGGTGGGGTCGCTGTTCTCCGCCGATGCCTGGAACAACATCACCTTCACGGCTGGAGAGGTCAGGAATCCTCGACGGAACGTGCCTCTGGCGCTGGCCATCGGCACGGGGATGGTCGTTGTTTTGTATGTGCTGGCGAATCTGGCGTATTTGCTGGCGCTGCCCCTCGCGAAGATACAGCATGCGGCGGATGATCGCGTCGCGACCGCCATGTTGGAGACGGTTGTGGGCGGTCAGGGCGCTGTCGTCATGGCCGTGGTCATTGTCATCTCCACATTCGGGTGCAACAACGGTTTGATCTTGAGTGGGGCCCGCGTCTATTACGCAATGGCTCGCGACGGGCTGTTTTTCAGGGCCACCGGCACACTGAACAGCCGCCACGTGCCGGCGATGGGGCTGATCCTGCAGGGTTTATGGGCGTCGCTCCTCATCCTTCCGCGAACCCGCCTCCGCGGCTCCGAAGGAGGCATCCTCCGCGACCCCAGGACCATGGAGGAGCTGTATGGCAATCTTTATAGCAACCTGCTGGACTATGTGGTGTTCTCGGTGCTCATCTTCTACGTACTGACGATCATCGGGCTGTTCATCCTTCGCCGAACGCGGCCGGACGCGGAACGGCCGTACCATGCTTTCGGCTACCCGATCGTTCCCGCGCTATACGTGATCGTGGCGACGATCATTATGGTCGTGCTGGCGTTCTACAAGACGCAGACGACGTGGCCGGGGCTGGTCATCGTGTTGACGGGCATACCGGTGTATTTCCTGTGGCGTGCGTTCGGGAGCGGGGTGAAGCGGAACGAGGCGGAGGGCTGACCCCGGAAGGCATGCCGCAGAGCCATGGCGGCGACGACGAATCGCCGGGCTTTCCGCCGATGCGCCAACGAGGACCCGCGGGACGGGAGCCCTCGCGGGCCTTTCGAGCTGGTTAACTCACTTTCCGGGACTCGCGCTCAGTCTCCGAACTTGATGCCCTGCGCCAGCGGCAGCTCTGTGCTCCAGTTGATCGTGTTGGTCTGACGGCGCATGTAGGCTTTCCAGGCGTCCGAACCGCTCTCGCGGCCACCGCCGGTTTCCTTTTCGCCGCCGAAGGCCCCGCCGATCTCGGCGCCGCTGGTGCCGATGTTCACGTTGGCAATGCCGCAGTCGCTGCCACGGTGCGACAGGAAGCGCTCGGCCTCCAGCAGATGCCGCGTGAAGACCGCGCTGGAGAGGCCTTGCGGGACGTCGTTGTGCATGCGGATGGCCTCTTCGACTTCGTCCACCGCCGCCGCGGGCTTTGAGCCTGCCTTGCCATAGCCGATGATGTAAAGGATGGGGGCGAAAGTCTCCTCCTGCACGATGCTGTACTTGTTCTCGGCGGAGGCGATGCAGGGCGTGACGTAGCAGCCGCCGGGATACCTGGCTCCGCTCAGCTTCTCGCCCCCGTACAGGATCTCGCCGCCCTCGGCCCGGAGCCGGACCAGGGCCTTCTGCATGTTTTCCACCGCCTCACGGTCGATCAGCGGCCCCATGAGGGTGCCCTTCTTCAGCGGGTCGCCGATCGGCACCTGCTTGTATGCCGCGATCAGACGCCGGACGAGCTCCTTGCGAACCGACTCGTGAACGATGATCCGCCGCGTGCTCGTGCAGCGCTGACCGGCGGTGCCGACGGAGCCGAATAGAATGGCCCGCATGGCCATGTCGAGGTCTGCGTACGGCGTCACGATGATGGCGTTGTTGCCGCCCAGTTCGAGAATGGTGCGGCCGAGGCGCTTGCCGACGACCTCACCGATGCGATAGCCCATCCGGCACGAGCCGGTGGCGGAGATCAGCGGGATGCGCTTGTCGGCGATGAGACGCTCTCCGATGGTCGAGCCGCGGCCGATGACCAGGCTGAAAATGGCCGGGTCCACGTCCATCTCCTTGCAGACGGCGGCGGCGATCCGGGTGGTGGCAATCGCGGTCAAGGGCGTCTTGCTGGAGGGCTTCCAGAGCGTCGCGTTGCCGCACACGGCGCTCAGCGCGGAATTCCAAGACCACACGGCGACGGGGAAGTTGAAGGCCGAGATCACGCCCACGATGCCCAGCGGATGCCATTGTTCATACATGCGGTGACCGGGCCGCTCGGAGTGCATGGTCAGACCGTAGAGCTGGCGGGAGAGCCCGACGGCGAAGTCGCAGATGTCGATCATCTCCTGAACCTCGCCCTCACCCTCGATGCGGATCTTGCCCATTTCCAGCGTGACCAGCGCCCCTAGCTCGCTCTTGTATTCGCGGAGGGCGTTGCCCAGCCGGCGCACCAACTCGCCGCGCTTGGGCGCGGGCACAACGCGCCAGGAATCGAAGGCCTTTGCGGCGGCGATGACCGTCCGTTCATACTCCTCCGGTGTCGCCTGCGTGACAGTGGCGATGGCCTTGCCGTTAATCGGGGAGATGACGTCGAGCTTTTCGGCGGAGCCGTACCACTTGCCGTTGAAAACGCCGGGATTGTTCTTCTGAATGCCGAGTTTCTTCAGGATCGCTTGCATGATTATTCCTTAGCGCTGTTTGCTGAGCGGTCCGCACGGCGGACCCTGCTTGATGCTGGTCCGCCGTGCGGACCCGATTCCGGGGCGAGTATCCTAATGAGCCAGAGTGCCGATTCCAAGGGCATCAGAGGCAAGCCGTGACGATCGAGCGGCCCCATCACACCCGGTCCGCGGCCCGGCGGCCTATGGGGCCTTGACTAGCCGGATCGCCTGACGGAGGAGAGATACCGCTTCGTCTACTGCCTCCGGCTTGACGTCCAAGACCGGCCGCAGGCGGATGGACTTCCCGCCGCAGCGATTAATCATCAGGCCCACCTCGTAGCAGCTCCTCCAGAAACGGTCCCGCGTGGCCGTATCCGGCAGGTCGAAGGCCAGCAGCAGGCCGCGCCCGCGCGGTGCCGTGATCAGCGGCTCCTCGGCGGCGATCCTCTGCAATTGGCCTAGAAATCGCTCTCCCATAATCCGGGCGTTCTCGACCAGGTTCTCCTGCTCGATCACGGCCATGCAGTGGATCGAGCGGACCATGTCGGTCAGGTTGCTGCCCCAGGTGGAGTTGATGCGGCCGGGTTTGCGAAAGACGTTTTCGGGGACTTCGTCCAGGCGTTTGCTCGCCGCCATGACCCCGCATACAGCGGCTTTTTTGCCGAAGGCGAGCATATCAGGCAGGACGCCAAAGTGCTGGCAGCACCAGTTCCGGCCGGTCGTGCACATGCCGCACTGGACCTCGTCGAAGATCAGCATCATCTCGTTCTGGTCACAGATGCGCCGGAGGGTCTGGAACCACTCGGCGCGGAAATGGCGGTCGCCGCCCTCGCACTGAATCGGTTCCAGGATGATGGCGCAGATTCTGTGGGGCCGGGCCGCGATGGCGGCCATGATCTCGGCCTCGGCGGCCCTTTCATCGGCCGCGGCCTTCTCCAACCGCTGGGCTGTCGGGAGGGCGAAATCGATCGCCGGACTGGTGACCCGCGGCCAGTCGAACTGGGCGAAGTACATCGTCTTGTTGGGATCGGTATTGGTCAGGGAAAGCGTATAGCCGCTGCGGCCGTGAAAGGACAAGCGGAGGTGAAGCACGTCGGTGCCGAACTCTCCGCGGCCGGCGGCGATGTTCTTGCGGACCTTCCAGTCCATGGCGGCCTTGAGGGCATTCTCGACCGCCAGCGTGCCGCCGTCGATCAGAAAGAGCCTGTCCAACTGGGGGATTCCGACCACACGCTCGAAGGTCCTGACAAAGCGGGCGTACTGGGCGGTGTATACGTCGGAGTTGGAGACCTTGGTGAGCGCGGCCTGGAGGAGGTCCTTGCGGACCTCGGGACGATCGAAATACGGGTGATTGAAACCCAGGGGCAGCGAGCCGAAGAAGCCATACATGTCCAGCATGGTTCGACCGGAGGCAGCATCGTGGAAATGACTGCCATGGCTGCGGGGCTGATCAAAGACCAGGCCGAAGCCGCCGATCAGGACGTGCTTCTTGATCTCGCTTACGACTTCAGCGGCGGTGATCGCCGCATCAGAGGGATTGGTCATGTGCGTGCTCTTCTCCTGGTACAGCCACCTCGAAGCAGGGCGGGCGCTTCGTGCCCGATGGCGTAGGGCCATGGAGCCAAGCTGCTCTGCTCGTCGGAAACCCCGGTCCGCAGCGGGCGCCTAGTCCATATGCTCTTGCAAGCATCGTGCCAATAGAAGAAAGCCAGGGACTCTGTGGATAACGACTATGCGGCGGCTGGTTCGAGGTCGTTTCGGACTGGAGAGTGGCAGGTTTCGGCCAACCAAGGCATCCAGAGAGCAGGGTGAGCGGGAAGGGACAAAACCCGCCACAGATCCGAGGCGAACGTTTGATGGACCGGCTGCGGAGGGGTGGGCAAAAGTACGAGGCCTCGGTGGCTCCGCATCAGGCCGCAGGCCATGATTGAGGTCAGAACCTCGACCTGTCGGCTGAGGTCAGTGATGCCGGCCAGATTGACGACCATCGGCGCCTGGGACGGAGCGGTGTGCTGGCTTAAGCGGCTGATCTGGACCACTTCCTCGGCTCGTGCCTGGAAAAACGCGCGAATGAGGTCGGATTCACCCTGGCCGGGGCCAAAGTACAGCAGAGTGCCGATCGGTTCTTGAGCGTAATAGTGCGAATCGGCCGTGGCGCGAGGGAACAGGCGGATCATTTCGGCGGTCAGTTCCTGCACGATGGCCCGGGCTTCGCGCAGCACGTCGTCGAAAGAGATCTTGGCGCTATCCATAGCGGCGATGCATTCGTCGGAGAAATCGCTCAACGGAGTCAGAGGAAAATCGCCGGTGAAAACGGCGTTGGCGATTTGGTCGGCTGCCTGCACAACCAGCGCTATCACTCGCGTGGCAATCTTGAGCGCTCGACAGGCGGCCAACGACTCGTGGTGAACGAGTACAACGTCACAGAGCATTTCGGGCACGCCGAGTTGCTTGAATGCATGGGCGGCGATTTCGCCGTGGTGCAGGCCGATCAATTGCCGCTCCCATTGCGTGGACGGGCGGTCGCAGGACTCCGCTTCGTTCAGCAGAACCTGATAGAGACGCGCGAACCGGGTGGCGAGCATCGCTCGACCAACGTCATGCAACAGGCCGGCGGTTGCCGCATCGGCCGGCAAACCGAGCTGGAGACGGGACGAAAGAAGAGCGGCGATGCGCGCCGTGGCATTGCTGTGCACCCAGAAGTGGGACGGCGACCAAGTCTTGGGGTTCCTGATGTCAAGCAGCGGCAGGGACTCGGCAACGATGTAGGTGCCCCTGGTGCCGAGGTCCTCGATGGCCTGGGTGGGATTTACAATGCCGCTGGGGCAGTGGGGATGTACGGTGGCGTTCGCGGCGCTTAGCAACGACGCGGTCAGCATCGGATCGCGAAGCGCGACCCGCGAGATATTGTCGGTGGTGTGATCCTTGCAGCAGGTCGCAGCGATGGTGTCGAGAATGCTGAATTCGAAGGCCGGCAGGTGCTTGCTCGACTGGAATGCGTCGCTGATGGCCGCGGCGGTCAGCATGTCGCGGCTGGCCGGGGTTTGGCCGACCGAGACGCCTTGCGTTTTGTTCACATCCGCCGTGTCCTGACATCTTTGCTGACCGAGGAGCGTGTGCAATTTGTTAAGAAAGGCAGGAACCTCAAATCCGTTCCGTGTGACCCACTGTGCCGCGCCTGCCTGGAGGGCGGCGGCAAGATCCTCGCGGTTCCGCGACTCACCAAACAACACGATGGGAATCAGTCTGGTCTGGGGATGGTACCTGAGCGTCGCCAGGACATTTGTCTCTGCGCCCTGCCAGAAGGCGACGTCCAATACGATCAGGTGGACAGGCTTGCTCTGGGCGATTTCGGCAGTCTCGGACGCCGATCGGGCCTGCTGTATGGAGAAGCCTTCATGCGACAGAAGGTAACTGAGCAGCGTGCGCTCAGTATCCCGCGGGTTGGCTACGAGGATGGCTGGTCTTTCCATCGCCTGGTCCGTGTACGTACAGCAGCTTTTCGGTCCTAGGGAGGTCTCCTTCCAGGTGATCTCAATCGACCATTTGTGGACGGTGGTCGACTATTCAGTTGCGGCCTGCGGTCGTGTGGTGTCATGGTGCATTCCCCTCAACGGCCCGTTGCGCCGGGTACGGGAGTATCCGTAGGGCGGCGGACTTCCGTATCCCGCCTTATTCGCGCTTCATCAGGACTAAGCGGCGGTCCCGGAAGAACCGCGGGTTCAGGAGGTTCCAGTCCTGATGCGCCGTTGGTAAACAACACGGGAGCTGTGGATTTGTCTCGCCCGACACGGGGTTTGCTTATTTGAGCTCGACGGACCAATAAGCGTTGTCGAGGAAAGCCTTCCAACTGGCATAGCGACCGTCGGCGAGTTTGACGGTGATAACCGGATTGCGGCGGGGCTTCTTGGGCGGGGTGATGAGGCACATTCCGGCCTGCTCGGGCGTCCGGCCGCCTTTCTTGATGTTGCACTTCAGGCAGGCGCAGACGACATTCTCCCAACTCGTTTTGCCGCCGATGCTGCGAGGGATGATGTGATCCAGGGACAATTCAGTGGTGGGGAACTTCTTGCCGCAGTATTGGCAGTGATTACCGTCGCGGGCATAGATGTTGCGCCGGTTGAATTTGACGGTCTGCTGGGGCAGCCGGTCATACACCGCCAGGCGGATGATGCGCGGTACGGCAATCTCAAATCGGATTGTGTGAATCCAATCGTGGGCGTCAGGCTCGAATTCATGGGCCAACTGGCTCAGCTCGCACCACTCCGTGAAATCGTAAGACGTGTACCTGCCGCTCTCGATGTGTACGACTTCTGCCAACTGGCGGAACAGGAGGCTGAACGCCCGGCGCACGTCCACGACGCGCACGGCGAGGTAGTTCCGGTTCAGGACCAGAACGTTGCAGGCCATGGCGGAAGAATGTGCGATCATGTCAGCCGATCCCGGCGGTCTCCGCGATAATGGACCTGGACCGGCAGGAAGGTTTGGCCGACAGGCGCCAGCCGGCCGAAAAACGCGTGAATCCCGCCCCCAGGTGCTCTTTAGGATACCACCAAATAATAATAGGAACAACAGGTTCTTTGTGCAAGAGAGCGATAATGGGTACTGCCGGGCTCCTTGCCATAATGGCCGGATCGAGATACGGCTCTCTAAGGGAAGTTGCTGATCTGAATCGCGTCAAGGTCCACTTCGATTGCGGCAAGAAGGGGGCGGGCACTGAACGCCTCTATCGCTTTCCCCTGCAATGAGCAGAGGTTGCATCCCGGGGATGTACAGAACCGGGATGTCCGCGAAGGTCCTTTCGAGCAACGGCCGCGCGCTGCCCATGCCAGGCATCACTCATTGGGCGATCGGATAACGATTATCGGTTCGGGGTCCGGCACGATCTGAATCCATGTCGCTTGCGTGTCGATAGCGAAATGGGGCTGTCCCAACCCGGTGCCGTGGGGTGATCAGCGCCAAGGGAATTCACAGCACCACAGCCGGCAATGGGAGAGTAATGCCATGCGCGAAAGGGCACGGTATCTCAACCCGCTGGTCAGGAGCGGCAGTGCATAAGGGAGGCGGAGAGAAGATAGGCCGGAATCCCAGTTGAGCTTGCCGCCGGGGTTCGCGTTCGCTGGCCGCGATCCGACGCCGCGCGGGTCGGCATTGCCGAGAAGACGCCGCCGGTCGACGCGTGGCGCATTCATGTTTCAGGAGCTTGAGGGTAGTCATGACGGCGAAGAACAAACCTGACCCGACCGCTCAGGGGGTTGCCGCCGGCGCGGATGCGCGGGTTCGGATCCACCCGCTGCGGGATGGCGTGGTAGCGGGTGTGGTGCTGCTGGTGGCGTCCTGCCTCAGCGTTCTGCAGCTCTACCAGAATGCCAGCAACAGTTACACAAAGGAGGTTCACGAGAACCTGCTGCGCATCGGCGAGGGTGCCGCGGCCGCCATCGACATGGATGCGTATCGCGCGATCGTGTCCCCGGATCAGCAGAATGGGCCGGAGTTCGAGCAGGTGGCGGGACCGCTGCGACGGATCCTCCAGGCCACCAAGGGAGTCAAGTACATCTACACCTGCGCCTTGGTTGACGGCAAGGTGCGTTTCATCGTTGATTCAGCCGTGCCGGGGGATCATGACGGCGATGGAGTCGACGATCAGTCCAAGATTCTGGAAGTCTACAAGGACGCTCCATCGGCGATTTGGACTGCCTTGCGCGAGGACCGGGAAACCACAACGCCGCAGCCGTACACCGATGCGTGGGGAACCTTCATGACCGGTGCGGTCCCGATTCATGATTCATCCGGCAGTCAGGTGGGCGTGGTGGCTGTTGATATCACGGCCGCGGAATACCTGGCGCGCATGACTTCGATGCGCTGGGCGGCGGCCGGGGGCGTGGCTGTCGCGAGCCTGCTGAGCCTGCTGGCGGCTTCCGCGGTGTACTTTTCCCTTCGGCAGTATCTCTCGCGCGTCGTCCGAGATACCGGCGAGCGCCGGCAGGCGGAAAAAGAGCTCCGCGGCCAGATGAAGGAAGTTGAGCGTTTCAACCGGATGGCCTTGAGGCGGGAACAGCGGATCATCGAGCTAAAAAGCAGAATCAACGAGCTATCGGAGCTGATGGGCCGGCCCTTGCCGTTTTGTTCCCCGAACCAGGATGCCGATACGGCGGTTCAGCATGAGGACGAGGAGGAAACCGCGGAAGCGGGGACGCAGCTCATGGAGGTACGGCGTGCGGGGGATGCCGGCCAGGACTGCAAGCTGGCCGAGTTGGTCGACCTCGACCAGATGCAGCGGCTGCTGGACAGTTTCAGCGCCGCGTTCGGAGTGGCGGCGGCGATCATCGACCTGCAAGGCAAGGTGCTCATCGGATCCCGCTGGCAGCGAATCTGCACCGCCTTCCACCGCGTCCATCCGCGCACCAGCGAGAAGTGCATCGAGAGTGACACCACATTGGCCAACCAGTTGTCGGCCGGCCAGATATTTACGGTGTACCAGTGCCGCAACGGTCTGACCGATGCCGCCTCGCCGGTCTTGATCGGGCGCCGCCACGTGGCCAACGCCTTCGTCGGAGAATTCCTGCTCGGCCCCGCGGATGAGGAGTTCTTCCGGCGCCAGGCCGCGGAATTCGGGTTCGAGGAGAAGGCTTACCTTCAGGCATTGAACGAAGTGCCGATTGTTCAGCCCGAGAAGCTGCCTTCCATTCTCGAGTTCCTGGTGAGCTTCGCCAAGATCGCTGCGACGATGGGCCTTGAGCGCCTGCAGGAGAAGCGGGCGGAGGCGCGACTGGCGCAACATACCGGGGAACTGAATGCGCGCAACCGGGAGCTAGATCGCCAGCGGGAAGCGGCGTTGAGCCTGGCCGAGGATGCCGAGGAGGCACGCATCGCCGCGGTGCGCTCCGAAGAGGCCCTGCAACAGAAGACGGCTTTGCTCGAAGCCCAGGTAAACTCGTCGCTCGACGGGATACTGGTGGTCGACCAGAATCGGAGAAAGCTCCTGGTCAACCAGCGACTTGTCGAGATGTGGAACATCCCCAGGCATATCGCAACTGATGAGGATGATGCCCCCTTGCTTAAGTTTGTTGTCGGATTGAACAAGTATCCCGAGCAGTTCCTTGACAAGGTCACATACTTATACGACCACCCGCATGAGACCAGCCGTGATGAGATTGAGTTCAAGAACGGGATGGTGTTCGACCGGTACTCGGCTCCCGTCGTGGGCAAGGAGGGGCAGCACCTTGGGAGGATCTGGACGTTCCGCGACATCACCGAGCGAAAGCGGGCGGAGAAGGAGTTGCTCGACGCCAACCGCCAGATGGAGGATGCCACGGCCCGGGCCAATCAGATGGCCGTACAGGCCGAACTGGCCAGCTGCGCCAAGAGCGAGTTCCTGGCCAACATGAGCCATGAAATTCGTACGCCGATGACGGCTATTCTCGGATTCGCCGACGTCATTCTCGAATGCGGGGACCTGGAGAAGGCTCCGCCCGAACGCATGGAGGCCGCGAGGACCATCCGCCGCAACGGCGAATATCTGCTCGGGTTGATCAATGACATTCTGGACTTGTCCAAGATCGAAGCGGGCAAACTGGCCGTCGAGCGGATCGTGTGCTCGCCGAGCCAAATCCTGGTGGAAGTTGAATCCCTGATCCGCGTGCGCAGCGCCGCCAAAGGACTGGAAATCAAGATTGAATATGAGAGCCCCATTCCTGAGGCGATCCAGAGTGACCCCACCCGTCTGCGCCAGATTCTCATCAATCTGCTGGGCAACGCGGTGAAGTTCACCGAGACCGGGTCGATCCGCCTCATTGCACGTCTGGCCAAGGACGCCGCCGGCGAGCCGGCCCTTGAATTCGATATCGTGGACACGGGGGTGGGCATGACCCGCGAGCAAGTCGAGAGAGTGTTCCAGCCGTTCTCACAGGCGGATTCCTCCACCACGCGCAAGTTCGGCGGCAGCGGCCTGGGGCTGACGATCAGCAAGCGGCTGGCGGAAGCTCTCGGCGGCGACGTCACGCTGGTCGAAACCGCCACCGGCGTCGGCAGCCGTTTCCGCGTGACGATTGCCACCGGTCCTCTCGCCGGCGTGAAAATGTTGAAGAACCCGACTCCAGCCGCTGCCCCACAGCCGGCGACTCCCGAGGAAAGCAAGGCGGGTGCCAGCCTGCTCGACTGCCGCATCCTGCTGGCGGAGGATGGCCCGGACAACCAGCGGCTGATTGCCCATATCCTGAAAAGGGCCGGCGCCAAAGTCACGATGGTCGAGAACGGCAAACTTGCGTGGGAGGCGGCCCTGGAGAGCCACGACGCAGGCGAGCCCTTCGATGCGATCCTGATGGACATGCAGATGCCGGTGATGGACGGCTACCAGGCCACCGAACTGTTACGTCGGAAAGGGTACACCGGGTGCATCATTGCCCTGACCGCCCATGCCATGGCCAGCGACCGGGAGAGGTGCCTGCAAACCGGCTGCGACGACTATGTGGCCAAACCCATCGACTGGAGGGGGCTCCTGAGGACGATCCGAGACAACCTGGATAAAGGGGCCAGCCCGCTGCAGATGTCCAGCGTGGCTTCCGAATCTTGGTGAGCGCCCTCGGGCGGCGAGCCGGATTGATCTGGTGATGCGGCCGCACTCGTCGAAACGGGGCGCCGGGCGGCCCAGTGATTCTGAACCCCTCGCGATCGTCAATAGAGCCCGCCACCGCCGCCGAATTCGCTTGGATCCTTGGCGAATGCCCGAGCGGTATCCATGCTGATCCGCCCCTGCTCCGCCAGGCGCCGCAGATCGGCGTCGAACGCCACCATTCCGTCCTTGCGCCCACTCTGGATGACTGAATCGAGCGTCTCGATCTTTCCCTGGCGAATGGCGGCCCGGGTGGCGAAGTTGGCGAACATCACTTCCATTGCCAGGATCCGCCGCCCGCCGGTGCCCGTGGGCAGCAGGTGCTGGGCCACGACGCCGCGCAGGCTCATCGACAGCTGTGTGCGGACGTCTTCGTGGCGCTCGGAAGGGAACAGATCCACCAAACGGGTGATGGCCCCCTTGGCGTCGGTGGTGTGCATGGTAGCGAAGATCAGATGGCCTGTTTCCGCGGCGGAAAGGGCGAGCTGGGCAGTCTCGCGGTCGCGGATCTCGCCGACAAGCAGCACGTCCGGGTCCTGGCGGAGACCGAAGCGGAGTCCGTCATAGAACGAGGCCACGTCGACGCCGACCTCTCGCTGGGTGACGACGCTGCTGCTGATCTGCGGATAGATGTACTCGATGGGCTCCTCGATGGTGATGATGCGACAGCCTCCCTTCACGTTGAGCATCTGGATGAGGGCGGCAAGGGTCGTGGTTTTTCCACTGCCGGTGATGCCGGTGATGAGAACCAGGCCGTGCTTGAAAGCGATGATCTTCTCGCCCAGTTCCTCGGGGAAGCAGAGCTCGCTCAGCGTGGGGATGATGTTGGGAATGGCGCGAAAGCAGGCTCCGCGATCGCCGCGGCTGGCGAAGACGTTGACCCGGAAACGGGACGCCTGCTCGCCCTCGCCGAGTTGCACGGCGAAGTCCAGGTCGGTCTGTTCGTTCAACCGAGCCAGGGCCTCGGGCGGGGCCACTGTCTTGACCATGAGGAGGGCCTCGCCGGGCTGCACCGGCGGAAGATCCACCGGCGCCAAACCGCCGTGAATCCGGTACATCGGGCGATAGCCCGGCACCAAATGGAGGTCAGAAGCCTCCGCTTCTGCCATATTTTGCAGCAATCTGAGAAGCTGACCGTTGGGCGTTTGAGCCATGGAACCACCTTTCGCGAGGAAGTCTGGGTATGATACACGGCAATCGGGGGCAAGTTGCGGCCAATTCCGACAAAGATACAATCCAGACTTGTTGGCCTCGCGTTCGTGAGGCACATGTGGTTCGGAGCGAGCCATGTCCATCAACTTCAATTGCCCGGCATGCGGTCGAGTGATCGCCGCGGAAGTCAATCCCGGCACGCAGGTGAGCTGTCCGTTATGCAACCAGGTGGTCGTCGTGCCGGCGGCGGGCGGCACCCCAATGCCCGTCGCACCGGTGCAGGTGGTGCCGTGGCCCGGTCGGGCGGACGAGCCGCCGAAGCAGGGGCTGGCAATCGGCGCGCTGGTCTGCGGCATCGCGGGCTGGGTCGCGTGCCCGCTGGTCGGCATTGTCGGCCTGGTGCTGGGCATCGTAGCACTGGCTCGCATCAACAGGGAGCCGGCCCGCTACAGCGGCAAGGGTATGGCCGTCGGCGGCATCGTCACAGGGGCTTTGGCGATCGTCCTGGTTCCCCTGATGCTCCTCGCTGTGGTACCCGCCTTCTCGCAGTTGTTTTCGCTCGGCACGCGCGCCATGTGCATGGAGAACATGAAGAGCATTGGGCAAGCACTGACCGCCTACGCGCAAAGCAACGGAGGTTTTCCGGAGGCAGGCGCCGACTGGCAGAAACGCCTGATTAATTCCGGCGGGATCCTGCCGGGTCAACTGCGCTGCCCGACCGACGAGTCGGGCGCAGCCTGCTCGTACATCTATGTTCCCGCCAGTGGCGTGAAAGCGGATCCCAACCAAATCCTCGTGTACGAGTCGCCGGGAAATCATGGCGGCGGAGGCGGAAACATCCTTTACCGCGACGGCAGCGTGCGTTTCGTGAAGTCGCCGCAGTTCGAGAAGTTGATACAGGCGATCAAGCCGCCCGAAGACTCGGCACCGGATCCTTAGAGGATACAATAAGACCTTTCATCGAGGAGCCGGGCTCTTTCAGGGAGCAAAGGAAGCGAGCCATGCCCATCAATTTCAATTGTCCGGCATGTGGTCGGGTCATTGCCGCGGAGGTCAGTCCCGGTACGCAGGTGCGTTGCCCGCTGTGCAACCAGGTGGTCGTGGTGCCGGTGGCCGGCGGCGCTCCACCGCCTGCTGCGGCGATGCAGGGAGACCTCTGGTACGCCCAGGGCGGCCAACCGCCGAGCCAGGGTATGGCCATTGGGGCGCTGGTCTGCGGTATTGTCGGCCTGGTGGGGTGCCCGCTGGTCGGCGTCGTCGGGCTGGTGTTGGGCATCGTCGCGCTGTCACGGATAAGCAGGCAGCCGAGGCGTTATGGCGGAAGA
>DATKKX010000497.1:0-17094 GCA_035542775.1 Phycisphaerae bacterium
TCACCAACGACTCCCGCACAACTTCTCTTTATCTGGCATCGGAATTCGGCTGCGACGGTGGCACGATCACCGGAATCGCATACTACATCACGGATCTGCCGTATAGTGGTCCCTACCCAATGCACAACCTCAATATCCGGCTGAAACAGACCAATGCATTGCAGATTCCCCCGTCGTTCCCCCCCTACGGCTGGACCACCTGCTATCAAGGCAGCCCGATGATCAACCACACGGGATGGTGGACATTCACATTCACGACGCCGTTCATTTACAGCACCACGGGCCCCCCGAACCTGCTGGTGGACGTCTCGTTCGACAACAGCGGCAATCCGGGTGACGCGTACTGGGTATGGACCGTCGATACAGGAGGGTCGCTCCGGAGCCTCTGGTTTGGCTGCGATGACTGCGCGTGCGGCGGCCCCGATCCGTTGACCTGGACGTTCTGCGAGGATCCCTATTGGGGTAGTCCCTGGCCGTTTCCCGAGGTCCCCCGCGTGCAGTTCTTGTTCGGCGGCGGCGGACCGACCGGCGCCTGCTGCCAGCCGGACGGAAGTTGTTCGATCACCACGCTGGCGGGCTGCACCGGGACGTATCAAGGCGACGGCACGACATGCACCCCGAACCCCTGCCCGCAGCCGGGCGCCTGCTGCCAGCCGAGCGGGAGTTGCTCGGTTACCCTGCAGGCAGCCTGTACGGGGACGTGGCAGGGCGCAGGTACGACCTGCACGCCGAATCCCTGCCCGCAGCCCGGAGCCTGCTGCCAACCGAACGGGAATTGCTCGGTCACCCTGCAAGCAGCCTGTACGGGGACGTGGCAGGGCGCAGGCACGACCTGCACTCCGAACCCCTGCCCGCAGCCCGGCGCCTGCTGCACCGCAGACGGTACGTGCCGGGTGGTGATGCAAATTGATTGCACATACACCTGGGGAGGGACGTGGCAGGGCCCGAACACGACCTGTACGCCAAACCCCTGCCCGCTGCCCCAGGGCGCCTGCTGTTTCCCCGACGCATACTGCGAACAGAAGACGCAGGCGGGTTGCCAGCAGGCGGGCGGGACTGCCTGGAGCATGGGTCAGCCCTGTATCGCCGGCCTTTGCCCGCTTTGCCAGCCGCAGCAGGAGGCCAAGCTCATCCCGTCGGATGGCCCTGCGTACGGTCAATTTGGAACTTCCGTCGCCGAGAGCGGCGACACGCTCGCGGTCGGCTCGCTGTACGGTCGCAATGAGACCGGCTTGGGCACGGGGGCTGTTTACGTGTATATCCGATCGGGCGGGGTTTGGACTCAGCAGGCCAAGCTGACGCCCGGGGACCCTGCGGATTACATGTATTTCGGCTCTTCAGTGGCCCTCGACGGCGACACCCTGATCGTGGGGGCTAGTATTGCCAATGGCGCCACCACCCAGTCCGGAGCGGCGTACGTGTTCACTCGCTCGGGCACGACCTGGACCCAGCAGGCCAAACTGATTGCCTCGGACGGCGCCCAGTACGATTACTTCGGCAACTCGGTCGCCGTGGATGGCGATACCACCGTCATTGGGGCTTATATGGCCAACGTGGCGGGAGCGCATTCCGGCGCAGCGTATGTGTTCGCCCGCTCGGGGACGACCTGGTCGCAACAAGCCAAACTCGTTCCCTCGGACGCCGCAGGGGGTGACAGGTTCGGCAACTCGGTCGCCTTGTCAGGAGACACTGCTATTGTCGGGGCGTATATGCAAGTTGGCCCCGGCTCGGCATGGGGCGGCGCTGCCTACGCTTTTGTGCGTTTGGGAACCAGTTGGACACAGCAGGCCAAGTTGCTCCCCCTGGACGCGGCCTACGGCGACTATTTCGGCAGCTCCGTGGCATTGGAAGGCGACACCACCCTCATCGGCGCGTTAAACAAGGCCAAGACCGGCGCGGCGTACGTATTCACCCGCTCGATCGCTTCCTGGACCCAGCAAGCCAAGCTAACCGCCGCGGATGCGGCGTGGGGAGATGATTTTGGCTATGCGGTTGCGCTCGCCGGGGACACGGCGGTGATCGGTTCGTACTATGACAGTAATGAACGCGGCCTTATCGCAGGCTCGGCCTATGTTTTCGTCCAGTCTGGCGGTTCGTGGATGCAACGGGCCAAACTGGTTGCCGCGGACGGGGCCGCCGAGGATTACTTCGGCTATTCGGTTGCCCTGGAGGGCAAAACCGCGGCGGTGGGGGCGTACAAGAACTCTAACCCGGGCGGGACGCATGCCGGCGCGGCGTATGTCTATGACCTCAATTGCCCGGGGGCCTGCTGCTTCCAAGACGGACATTGCGAACAACTGCTGCAAGCGGCCTGCGCAGGCGGCGGAACGAGTTGGACGATGGACGCGCCGTGCGATCCGAATCCCTGCCCACATCCCGGCGCCTGCTGCTTCGACGACGGGACCTGCATGCAAATACTGCAAGCGCTCTGCATGGAGGTCGGCGGAAGGGTGTGGACGATGGACGCGCCGTGCGATCCGGACCCCTGCCCACACCCCGGCGCCTGCTGCTTCGACGACGGGACCTGCATACAAATGCTGCAAGCGGCCTGCACGCAATCCGGCGGAACGAGTTGGACGATGGACGCGCTATGCGATCCTAACCCCTGCCCGCCGCCGGTTGGCGCCTGCTGCTGGTGGGACGGGCACTGCGAACAACTGCCGTACGCGGCCTGCATGCAAGCCGAGGGATCGGCATGGATGATGAACACGCCGTGCGAGCCGAACCCGTGCCCGCAGTGGGTGGGCGCCTGCTGCTTCAACGACGGGCACTGCGAACAACTGACGTACGCGGCCTGCACGCAGGCGGGTGGAAAGGACTGGATAATAGGCGTGCCGTGCGATCCGAACCCGTGCCCGCATCCCGGCGCCTGCTGCTTCCACGACGGGCACTGCGAGCAACTGCTGCAGGCGGACTGCACGCAGGCGGGTGGAACGGCTTGGATGATGGACTGGCCGTGCGAGCCGAACCCGTGCCTGCAGCCGCCGGGCGCCTGTTGCTTCCACGACGGGCACTGCGAGCAACTGCTGCAGGTGGAATGCACGCAGGCCGGCGGAACGGGCTGGACGATTGACGCCCTATGCTTTCCGAACCCCTGCCCGCGGCCGCCGGGCGCCTGCTGCTTCCAGAACGGGCACTGCGAACAACTGCTGCACGTGGACTGCCTGCAAGCCGGCGGATCGGTATGGATAATGGGTGCGCCGTGCGAGCCGAACCCGTGCCCGCCGCCGACCGGCGCCTGCTGTCTGGCTGATGGCTCGTGCGCGGTCACTACTCACGCAGCGTGCAACGGTGTCTGGCAGGGTGATGGGACGGTTTGCGACCCGAATCCGTGTCCGTTCATTAAGGGAGATGTCAACTGCGATCATGCGGTGGACACGGCTGACATTCCGTATTTCGTCGCCGCGTTGATCGGAGGATACACCGGCTGCGACATCAGCCTAGCGGACATGAACAACTCTGGCACGCAGGACGGCCTCGACATTCAGCTGTTTGTAGACGTCTTGCTGAACGAGTGATCAGTCCGTGAGCATCTTTGCCCGGTATCCCAGGCCCACGGGTTCGTAATCCGCGACCCGTGGGCCTGGTCGCTTGGGAATCCCGCCTTCCACATCCGTGGTTTCAGCGGGGGCAGTGTTGATCACCCGCCGGTCCCGCCCCGGGGGACGACGACCACCCGTCGCACGCGGAGCGCCGGAACTCTCGCCGCTTTGTACGGAAAAACGGCAGGAACTCCAGGATTCTCGCAGGCTCGTGCCCGGCCGGCGAAGCGGCCGCATTCCTGGTAAATGGAGATTCAAAGGCTGATTTCTGCACTGGCACCGGCGATCGCCTGAAACTGTTGGTTCAACCGCAACTTCCCGCCCGGCCGATGTGTAAGACACGTGTGAGGCGGCCGTCGCGGTTCATTCGCTCCAGCGCGAAAGGGACCGCGGGCGAGTGTGGTAGAATGGGTTGGCAGACCCCTTGGGCCTCGGGGAGGGATCGATTTCCTGCCCGGCAGGTGGTTTGGGCGACGAACGGCACCCTCGCGATTCCACGCGAAGGAGAACTCGATGAAGCGGCAACGACGGAAATCCTGGCTTTGGCTTCTCCTGCTCTGGGCGCCCTTGCTGGCCGGCGGGTTGGCCCCTCAGTTGGGCGGTTGTGATCCCAATGTGAAGACTGCGGTGGAAACCGGCCTGCAGACGACGCTCGTGAACCTGCCCAACCAGTTCATCAACATGATCGTGACGGCGATCGAGCATGCCATCACTACGCAACCGGCGGCATAGGGCGTACCCCCAGAAACCGTATCAACGCCTCGACTTGATCGCGGCCGGCCTTGAGCCGGCCAGTCGTTGCCGCCAACTCGAGTCGGTGGACGACGGATGCCCGTCCTTCTTTCCCAGCCGGCTTGCCTCGCCTATCCCACCGGCTGCAAATCCTTGATCTTTCTCGCCGGAACGCCCGCCCAGGCCTCGTTCTCCCCGATCACCGTATCCGGCCGGACCACTGCCCCGCCGTACACGACCGCGCCGCGCTTGATCCTGGTCCCGCCGTAGATCAGCACTTCCGCGCCGATCATCACGTTGTCCTCGATGACCACCTTCTTCAATGTGACGCCTTCCCGATCCTGGATGTGGGCGGTGATGGATGTGCCCCAGCCGATGGTCACGTTGCGGCCGATCTCGGTGAAGTCCGGATCGGGAATCGGCGGGTTCAGCACGAAGACCGACCGGCTGTTCGGCCCCATGATCCACCTCACCAGCCAGCAGAAAGGCGGTAGGTTGACGAGGTGGAAAACAAGGAAGCCGGGGAACGGGGGCTCGTATCGAGCCCTTGTGAGGACCGAGATCAGCGCCGCCCACAAGAGGTCACGACGCAGCGTGCCCTTCACGAACGAGTAGCGGCCTTCCTTCGGTGTGGGGATGAGCAGGCGCAGGACCAAGAGGAGGAGCAGGTAGGCCACGTTGAAGACCAGCACCATATGCCCAAGCTTTTCTACCCACTTCCACGTCGCGTGCCAATCGGTGCCGAAGGGAGCCTGCGCCGGCCAGGCATCCAGCACATTGAAGAGCACAATGGTGAGCGCCAGCGAGGCCTGCCAAAGCACGAGGCGAACGAAGCCGTCAAAGAACATGAACGCTCGAATCCCCGCGGCTGGGTCTTTGAGTGTGGTGGCCGGAACCGATGGGCAAGTCGCCGTGGTCATTTTTCACACCTCTTGGTTGTCATGTCTCCGCGCCCCGGCGGGAAGATTTTGAATTCCCTGACCGGCCGGAACCCAGGCAAGGGTCGGCGGTGTGGCCCGCCGCGCGATCTTGGCGGTCGCACGATCTGTTCTTGCGGCATCTGAGACTCTCAAGCGCGACACCGGCCATGAGCCGGTGCCGCGCCTGCTTCGGACCGTGCGTCAGCAGGAAAACGTTACCATCGCTCCGGCCATTTGTCGCCATCGCGGGGATGTGCTACAACATCGCCCCATGGACTCCAAGCCCCAGAATGTCCGCCAGGAACCCGCCGTGGTCACCACCGTCAAGGACATCCGCGAGGCGGTTCGCCGGGCCCGGGGGCAGGGACGGACCATCGGCTTCGTGCCGACGATGGGAGCGCTGCACCGCGGCCACGTCAGCCTGATCGAGGCGTCCACGAAGGACAGGCATTGGACGGTTGTCAGCATCTACGTGAATCCGACCCAGTTCGGTCCGAACGAGGATTTCGCCAAATACCCGCGGACATTTGACGCCGACCGCGACGCCTGCCGCTCGGCCGGGGCGGAGCTGATCTTCGTTCCGCAGGACCCCGAGATATACCCGCCGGGCGACCAGACCCGCGTCATCCCCGGGGCGCTGGCCGAAACGATGTGCGGTCTGTCGAGGCCGGGTCACTTCGTCGGCGTCTGCACCGTGGTAGCCAAGCTCTTCAACATCGTTCAGCCGGACGTCGCCTACTTCGGCCGGAAAGACGCTCAGCAGGCGCTTATCATTCAACGCATGGTCCGGGATCTGCACATGCCGATCAACATCGTGTTGTGCCCCCTCATCCGCGAGCGAGACGGCCTGGCAATGTCCAGCCGCAACACGCGACTGGATACCGAGCAACGCGCCCAGGCACTCTGCCTGCACAAGGCCTTGTGCAGGGGACGCGACGACCTGAAATCGGGCGAGACCTCCACCGGACGAATCATCGCGGCAATGAGGGCGACCGCGGCTGAAATCGCCCCCGCCGCCGTGATTGACTATCTGACCATCGTCGATCCGCAAACCTTGGCGCCGATCGTCAAGCCGACGGGCCGCGTGATGATCGCCGGTGCCGTGCGCGTCGGAGACGTACGACTGATTGACAACATCCTGGTAGACTTGCCATGACAATGGCGTCGAGCGGGTTCCACCCGCCATCGCTGAACGCTGGCCGCTGATTGCTGAAAGCTCCCCCATGTATCCAACGATGTTCAGACTCCCGTTCCTGCCCGACTGGCTGGCGGACATCAAAAGCTACGGCGTGATGATGATGATCGCCTTCCTGTCGGGCATCTGGCTGGCCTGTCGCCGGGCCTACCGATCGCAGGCCAATCCCGACGTCGTCCTGAACATGGGCTTCATCGCCCTGATCTGCGGCGTCGCCGGCTCACGGGCCATGTTCGTCATCCATTACTGGGGCGAGCGGTTCGCCAATCAACCGCACCCCATCCTGGCGATCTTCGACATCCGCGCGGGCGGGCTCGAGTTCTGGGGTGGGCCGCTTCTGGTGATTCCCGCCGTGGCGATTTACGTACGCTTCATCGCCAAGACATCGCCCCGCTGGTATCTCGACATCACCCTGCCTTCCCTCGCGTGGGGACTGGCCATCACCCGCATCGGCTGCTTCCTCAACGGCTGCTGCTGGGGCTCGATGTGCGTGAACGAGCACGACCCGGCGCGACGGGAGGCCGCCATCCCCTGGGCTGTCACGTTCCCCTATGGAAGCCCCGCGATGGTGCAGCAATACCGCTTCGGTGAATTGCCGCTGCCCAAGGAACTGATCGTTGTGCGCGACGGCGTGGAAAACTTCCCCCTGCCGAAAGAGTACCTCGACGCGGCGGTCAAGGACGGCGGCAAGACTCGCGAGAAAATCCAGGCCCAATACAACGCGGCGATGAAGGCCTACGACGATCTGGTCAAGAGCAAAGCGGACGCCGAAGCGCAAAAACGGGCCCAGGCGGCGGTCGACGCGGCAAGGAAAGCTCGCCAGGACTACGGCGGCAGCGCCCTCGGTTTGGTCGACGAGCAATGCCGAAAGTACAGCCTCACCGTTCCCCAGTTGGCCGAGATCGCCTCATATTATCGTTCCAAACCGGTGCATCCCGCGCAACTCTACGACACGGTCAACGGCCTGCTCCTCTCATGGGTGCTCGGTGTCATTTTCTACTATCGCAAACGGCATGGCGTGGTGCTGGGCTGGTTCCTCATTCTGTATTCGATCTCGCGGATCTTCACCGAGCTCATCCGCTCGGATAACCCCCTCGACGTCTTCGGCATCACCATTTCCCAGGCGATCAGTGCGTGCACTCTGGCCGCGGGCCTGTTATGGATGTGGCTTATCTACACCCGACTGCCCATGGTCAGCCCGCTGGTAGCGCCGTATGTCCCCCCGGAGGAAGAGGAGGATGCCGCCCCTGTGGCGCGGAAGGCGAAGAGGTAACCTGGAACAGCCGGCCTTCGATGCCGTAAAATGGCGCAGTGAGACTCATCCGGACATTGAGCGCGCTTCTCGCAATCGCGGGCCTGGCCACCCTGCCGCCGCCGGTCTGTGCCGAGCCCCCGCAGAAGATGCTCTTTAAGAACAATACTCTGCCGGGCCATCTGACGCAGCATCTCATCAGCCGCGTCATCCAGCGGACCAGCCGGCGCAAGAAGTACGTCGAAACCCTCGAATACAAGCAGCAGGCCGCGTGGATTCAGTGCAACATCGACGAGTCCAAGCCCGGCACCACCGTCCTGTATCAGATGATGGCCGATCAGCCCGCCGAGGTGGTTCGTGTACTGCACGGCAAAAAGAAAGTCGAGCCCACACCACCGGCCGAGGACTTCAGCCTTGCCGCCGGCTCCACCCGGCTGCAAAGTACCAACGCCACACCGCGCGACGCCCCCATACAGGTGCCGCTGACCGAGTCGGTCGAGCGGGTCCTCTTGCAGAGCCTGCTCGATTTTGCCCACTGGCCGGCAAAGTCCGTCGAGGCGGGCCACCGGTGGCAGCGCGACATCGACTTCGGCAGCTTCAAGGGTACGCAGACCTTCGAGTTCGTCGACATCGCCAAGGTGAATGGCCAGTCAGCCGCGCGGCTGACGCTCTATGTCGAGGGCAAGTTCGCCGGGCCGCTGGAAAAGGACTACGTCTTCGACAAGGGTCAGGCCATCATCTACTGGTCGCGGCCCGACCGGGCCCTGCTCAAGATGGAAGCGCAGGCGTTCTATCGACGGCTCCGTGAACGCAGCCTGGAGGAGTACAAGCTCAAGCTCGATGTGGGCCTCATCAAGCTCGAGATGCTCACCGAGAAGGAGCAGGACACCATCCGCGATCAGCTCACCGTCTTCGCAACGGCACTCAAGAACCAGCGTGAGGGCCAGGAGAAAGATGCCCTCGGGCTCTGCCGGCAGTTTCGCGAGAAGTGGCCCAAGTCGATGTGGCTGCCGGCCGTGGACGACCTGGTCAGGCAGATGACGCCCCGGGTAGTGGAGACGAAGCGGTATTCACCGGAGGAGCTGCGCGAGACCCTGGTCAAGACCGTCGTCGCCTACGAGGCCGCCAGGACCAATGGTGAATACGATTACGTCGAGCGGACGCGCCGCGTCCTGGAAGGACTGGCCGTCGACTATCACGCCACCTTGAAGAAGCTCGCCCAGAACGAGGATGACGCCGTTCGCAGCCAGGCTGTGTTCGCCCTGGCCTTCGGCAAGCGGCCCGACGACCTGGTGCTGGTGCAGAAGGCCGCTCGCGACGAATCGCCGCGTGTCAGAGCGATGGCACTGGCGGGCTTGGCCGCGCGGCGCAGCCCGGACGTCAGCGCGGAGCTCCTGGCGAGCCTGCTGGATGATGAGAAACCGGTGGTCCGCCGCCGGGCTTGCGAGGTGGTCGCAGCCTGCATGACGCCGGAGCACTTCTCGGCCGTCCAACTGGTGGGGAAGCTCGATCACCTGATGGTCTTCGACGACAACGATGCCGTGCGTCTGGCCGCCATCCGTGCCCTGGCCGCCATCGGCACGCCGGCGGACATCCCCAAGTTCGAGAAAGCCCTGACGCACGAACTCAACCAGGAGAACCGCGCTGAGATCGAGAGGAGCATCGAAAAGCTGAAGGCGAGGGGATAGAACGAAGCACAATTCGTGCGGTGGAGCACGACCAACCCAAACGCTCCTGAGGGTCTCGCGGGCAGCCCGACAGATGTCTTTGGTCACACATATATTCGTGATTTGGGCCATCATCCTCGCACTTGTGACCCTCGCGGGTTTCGGGGTGGGCGCCGCCCTCGGTCGTACTGCGTTCATTCGCGAAAAACGCCTCGGTTTGCTTGCCTATCTGGGGGTCGAGGGCATCTGTATTCTGCCCGGTGCTCTGGAGCTGACGTTGGGATCAAGAACGCCAACGGTGTGGATCGGTTGTTGGCTGCTGATCGTCATGTTGGGCATCACCGCTGTCACGCCGGCCCTCGTGGCCGTTCATGTCCGGGACAGGCTGGAGACGGACGATGACAAACGGCTGCGTAAATGGCCAATGTCGGGTAGAGTGCGCTGGCGAGGACGTCATGGCAAGCGAGCCATTGAGCAAAATCCAGCGGTCGTTTCGCGCGACGGACGCGCATGGACGGCGCGTCCCCATGCTCGATCCGTACACGCTGCACCTGCTCCGTCGCCACGACATCATCCCGGCCGAGCCGCTCGCCCTGATGGCCCGGGAGATCGGCAGCGGACTGGATCCGAAGATGCGTCGGCTCCTGATCATATTGGGTGTTATCGCTGCCTTCTCGACCGTGGTCTTCATTATCTTCAGCACCGACGTACTGATCCACCGGCAGTATGGGCGGCTCGTGGAAAAATGGCCCCTGCTGCTGTGCCAAGGGTGGATCTGGCCGCTGATATGCTGGCTCCAAGCCAAGCGCGTCCGCTACAAGCGAATCCAGGCTGTCATGCTCAAGTACCGTCACTGCCCCCATTGCGGATACGACATCCGCGAGCTGCCGACAGACTCGGCCGACGGCACTACGAGATGCCCGGAATGCGGCTGCGCCTGGCTGTTGTTGGTGCCCGAAGACGGCGCGCAGGACCAAGTCAGCAACGGCGCATAGCCCGCCGTGGTCATTCCAGCCGTTGGGGCGAGTGGAGTCGCAGAAGCGCGGATCGTGACAACGCCGCGAAACGAATTGCTGCTGGGGACAAGTCTGGCTGAAGGGCGAAGCGGTCTATTGGAACTTGTGGCGCTAAGGGGACGACCGGCAATTCGGGCGGTCTACGTGATCTTCAACTCCAGCGGCGCCGCGCGCGTCGCGTTTTTCAGGCTGACCTGTGCCGCCATGTTGCGGACAAAGGCCATGATCCCCTCGCGGGTAATCGCATCGGTCTTGTCGAAATTCGCCGCAGGCGTGCCCGCGTCGCCGGCCACGCGGATGTTGATGTTGATTGGTATCTCGCCGAGAAACGGCACGCCCACCCGATCCGCCGCCTTTCGCGCCCCCCCGCGGCCAAACAGGTCGTACTCCCTGCCGGTGTCCGGGGCCACGAAATAGCTCATGTTTTCGACGATCCCGAGGATGTCCACGTTGAGCATCTGGTACATCCGCAGGGCCTTGATCGCGTCCAGCAACGCTACGTCCTGCGGCGTGCAGACCACCACCGCGCCGGTCATGGGAATGGTCTGAGACAGTGTCAGCGGCACGTCACCAGTACCAGGCGGCAGGTCGATGATCAGGTAATCCAGCTCCCCCCAATCCACCTTTTCCAGAAACTGCTTGACGGCACCGTGCACCATCGGCCCGCGCCAGATTACTGCCTTGTCCGGGTCCACCAGGAACCCCATCGACATGACCTTGATGCCGTGGGCCTCGATGGGAACCAGGGCCTCGCCGCGGACCCTCGGCTGCTCATCTTCCAGGCCCAGCAGCTTGGGAATCGAGGGGCCGTACACGTCCGCGTCCATCAAGCCGACCTTGGCTCCCTCACGCTGCAAGCCCAGAGCCGCAAGCACAGCGATAGTAGACTTGCCAACCCCGCCCTTGCCCGCCCCGACGGCGATGGCGTTCTTGACCCCGGGAAGCTGCGCCGCCTGCCGTCCGGACTCGCGGACCCTGGCGCTCCAGTCGATCTCGACCTTCACGTCCCCGTCCACCTTGGCCATCTCGCGCTCGATGTCCTTGCGGATCGCATCCTTCAGCGGGCACGCCGGCGTGGTCAACTCGATGCCTATGCGGACGCGCCCTCCGCCGGCCTCGATCTGCTTGATCATGCCCAGCGAAACGAGGTCCTTGCCCAGTTCGGGATCCTTGATCCGCGACAGTACCTTCAGGATCTGCTCTTTTGAGATGGCCATTCCGCACTCGTTCGGTTGCGCCGCTCCGGTGACTTTTGCCCTGTTCCGCGACCCGGTTGAAGTATAGCAGCGGGCATCGCGACCGGCTGGGCGAGGACCGCTCTGACTACCCCCCCACTTCTCCCCTGCCGGCCGCCGGGATGCCCTTTTCGACTACAAGGGCTTCCAATCGCCGATAACACCTGGCGCTATCCTCGGCCAAGCGATGAAAAAGCGATCGGAGAGTTCCGTCGGAAATGAGCGGACCATGACGCGCGTAAAAATCGGCCGTCTTGCGCTCGGTCTCGAGAACCATGTTCAGAGTCTCAGCGAAGGAGATCAGGCCGTGCACGTTGAGCAGCCGGGGGCCGCTGACGACCAGCGCCTTGTCAGCCGCGGTGAGCACGCAGTCGGCCTCGGGAAATCTCTCCGCCAGTTCCCTCTGTAGAAGCTGCTTCTGCTCCTGCTCTTCGTCTGCCATGCCTGCGAACCGCCTGCGACCCGCCGCGTTGGGGGATTTCTCGGACAGCACCACATAGCGATACGCGGCCACGGCCTCACCGTACGCGCCGATGGCCAGCAGCTTATCCGGGCCGCGCCCATCGGCGCTCTCTTGCATACTTGGTTCCACCATACGGGTATTCTTGGGGTGCGAGCGGCTGCTTTCAAGGCGAGTTCGGCGGCTTCGGATGGCTGGGCCCGGCGCGTTTCAGCGCGTCGATGACGATGGTGGGCGTGAGAATCTCAGGCAGGACCTCGGGGTTGTTGGGATCGCCGGGCTTGTAGACCAGATACAGCGGAACGCCGCCCCGCTTGAATCGCTTCAGATCCTCCTTGATCTCCGGCATGGGCAGCGTGTAATCCGCCTCGTAAGGAATGACGTTGTACTTCTGCATGAGAGCCATGACATCGGCCTGCTCGATCGAGGTCTTCTTATTCACCTTGCAGTTCGCACACCAACTGGCTGTGTAATCGACGAAGACCGTGTAGCCCTGTTCCACGTCGGCCAGCGCCCGTCTTCTCTTGTAATGCTCCCAGGGAATGCCCTTGGAATAGTCGGGGAGCTTGGTGTGGCCGTACTGGTCGGTCCCGACCGCGGCCTGGCCCCGAGCGACCAATTCCTGCTGTTCGGCCTGCTCCTCGACAAGCCGCGGGATTGTCGCAAGGACGTGGAACGGGAGAATCCAGCCCAGGATGAGAACCAATAGAGCCACAGCGTGCAACCGTAACTTCCGGCCCGGCGGGTCGCCGAACTGAATCTTGCCGATGATCCACACCGCGATGGCCACGCCCAGCAAAAACACGAGGCTGAGCAAGAGGCCGTAATCTCCCAACTGCCCGCGAAGCGGATTGAGCAGCCATATCGCTGTGCCCAGCAGCAGGAATCCCATCAGTTGCTCGAACACGCCCATCCAAGGCCCGGGCTTGGGGACGAACTTCAGCCAGCCCGGTTTCGCCGCGAGGATCAGAAACGGCAGGGCCATGCCGATGCCGACCGTGAAGAAGATGAGCGCTCCCTGCCCCGCAGGAAACCGTGTGGCGGCTCCCACCGCGGCGCTGAGGAAGGGGGCCGTGCAGGCCGTGCCGAGAAACGTCGCCAGGACGCCGGTGAAGAACGCCGATGACAGCCCCTCGCGTTCCTCCGCCATCTGCCCCAGTTCATTGATGACTCGCGGCGTGAATACCGCGAACACGCCGAACAGGCTCATGGCAAACGCGGTGACGATCGCCGCTAGTCCCAGCACGACGTAGGGGTCCTGAAACAGTTGGCCCCAGCCCTCGCCCCTCGCCCAGAAGAGAATCGCAATGAAGCCGAAAAATACCAGGATGCCGGCGCAGTAAGTCACGCCGAGGAGAAAGATACGAGCTCGATCCTCCTTGGCCTGGCGGACAAACGAGAGAATCTTCAGCGAGATGACCGGCAACACGCAGGGCATCAGGTTGAGGATGACGCCGCCGATCAAGGCCAGCGCGAGAACGCCGATATAACCAAACTTCGTGAACCACTCTTCGATCCGTTGGAGCGAACTGGTTCTGATCGTGCTGGGAGCCTCTCCAATGCCCGTCGTCGACGGGCTCGCCGATGGCGTGGCGGTCTGCTGTGACGGCTTGGCCTCGGCCGGCTTCGTGCTCGGTTCCTTCCCGGCCAGCGGCTCCGGCTTCTCGACCGGCGCGACAAACGCATCCGCGTCCCCGGGCTTCTCCCCGCCCTCCATCCGAACCGGGATTGCGAACTCCACGAATTGCGGCGGATAGCACGTGCCCGCGTCGGTGCAGATCTGACTCTGCAAAAAGCCGCGAATCCAACGCGGCGCTTTGTCCGCGTCATCCGCCACGGTGACGGGGATCCTGAAGACGACCTTTCCGCTGTACTCGCTCAGCTTGCCGAGGATCCTGTCCTGGCGGACCTGCCCCTCAGGGTACTTGACTTCGCCGATCTCCAGGCCATCGGTCCGCTCCATGAACACCACCGCCGGAATCAGGCCCTCCTGCAGCGGCTTGTGGGACTGCATGTGGTGTTTGGCCTCGACCTCCGCCGTCAGGTGGACGGTGAACTTGTCGCCCGGCTTCACGGCCTCCTGACCGGCTGTGCCGCTGAGCTTGAGATGCTCGGCTTTGGCACTCGGAACCGGCAGTGCCTCGGCCGCTTGCTCGAATACCTTCTCATTTGCCTGCTTGACGGTTTCCGCCTTGGCAACGACCGGCAGCGTCAGCGAAATCTGGGCCTGCCCTGGGATGCAGGATTTCTCACAGACCAGCCAACTCGCCTTCACCGTGAATGTGGCCTCTTTGCCCGCTTCGACCGCTTTTGGCACGCGGACCGGCGTCAAGAAAACCGCCTCGCCCGGGTAGATGTTGGCGTCACCCTTGAGAATCTTGTCATACTTGAGATGTGGGACCGGATACCGCGTCCGGCCGACTTGATATCCCGCCGGGACCGTCCACTCGACCTCCGTGGGCAATCCCCCCAGCGGCCCCGGGTTCTGCCAGTAGATGTACCACCCTTTGTCCATTTTTAGCGACACCGCCAGGTTGAGGGTCTCGCCCGCCGCAACCGCCGATCGATCGGCGAAGCCCTGAACCGAGACGTGGCCGACGGCCTTGATGTCGCTGGTGGGCCCTGCGGGGGAGGGTGCGGCGACAAGCATGATGACCGTCAGGGCGAGGGTAACGTATCTGGCGAGGGAAGTAGCCCCGGACGCGACTAATTGCGATGTCATATGGAATAATACACCCGGATCCTGTGCGTATCACTTGCTATTGCGGGCCTCAGCGGCCTCCGCACGGGTCTCCAAGACCCCATGAGAAACAGCCTTGGCCCCCCAAAGGGGGTAGATCGTACCGCCCTCAACGGTGTCACAGAATCACCCATTGTAGCCCACCCCCTTCTGCAAACCAACTTCGCTATGCAGCCGATGCAACTGGCCAAACCGTATAAAGTTCCGGTCGCCTTCGTCGCGGTTTTGCTTGACGGTCGAAGATCCGGGCTTATACTCATTAATAGTAAGGGTGATTTTGTACACCCTTTGTACATAGATTTAACTGCTTTAGCCGTGCATGCATGCGAGCGGCGTGACTCCCTGTTCGAGGCCGGCACGCAAAGCCCGGCATGCTGCCCAGAAAGGAGTTCGGTTTCCTCCGCTAGATTAGTGGAGGGTGGGGGGCGCATTTAGAAGTTGGTTTGCGCGCGCGAGCAGCGATGCCCATCCGGCGCGGTCCCGAATGCCAGGCCATGCGCCGCAACACGGAATCACGCGGCTGGGATATCGACCGATCCCCTGATTGGTCACGTGCCAACGTGAAGGTTCCAGGTAATGATCTTGCGAACCGGCCCCCGACGGCCGGCTCGCCACAAGGCGATGATGATTCGCGAATCGGCTGACAGACCAGAGGCGAAGCCAGACCGTATCGTGTTCAACTCCCAATAGGCGGTCGGGCTTGCCCGTTGGCATTGTTCGGATTGAGACCGCAAATGCAGCTCGAACGCTGGACGGGCGCGCTCCGGCACTTCTCCATGACGCCTCCGGCTCCCTAATCTCCAGGCACCAGGTCAAAGTTGACCGACTATTTGACGACGCCATCGCATTGGCCGGCTGACTCTGCATGAGATGCCGCCAGGGAGCGATCGTGCGTCTCCGATGGTAAACAATGCTTTTATCGCCAATTAACGAGGTGGAATTACATGGGATCTGTGGTTTTGGCACAGGTCTCGACCGGTTGGATGTTCCTGAGCATTCTGCTCAGCTTGATCATCGGCGCAGGCGGCATGTTTCTGGTACTGCGCTTGCTGGCCAGGGCGGAGCGCGCCTCCGCCGAGAGCGAGGCCGCCAAGATCCTCAAGGCGGCGCAGAATCGTGCTCAGGAAATCGTCCGACTCGCAGAGGTCGAGACCAAGGCAACCTTCCTGGCTCGCCAGGAGGAATTCGATAAGCAGACCGCAGTCACGCGAAATGAGATTCGCGAGGCTGAAAAGCGGCTGGACAAACGTGAAGATCAACTGGAGCGTAAGCTTGACACCCTCGGCATCAAGGAACGGAACATCGAGAAAGCCGAGACCCAGATAGCCGAAAAACTGGCGGAAGCGGACAAAAAGTCCAAAGAGGTCGAAGACCTGCGCGTCAAGCACCGGAACGAACTGCTCAAAGTGGCCCAATTGACGATGGATGAGGCCAAGAAGCAGTTGTTCACATCGCTCGAGCAGGAACTGGAGCACGAGTGTGCATCCATTGTGGCGGAGCGGGTCAACGAGGCCCAGGAGGAGGCCGAGGAGCGATCACGGGACGTGGTCATCACCGCCATCCAGCGGTATGCCGCCCCGCACACCGCGGAGGCCACCGTCAGTACCATCGACATCATGTCCGACGAGATGAAGGGTCGCGTCATCGGACGCGAAGGACGGAATATCCGTGCCTTCGAGAAGGCCACCGGCGTCGACATCATCGTGGACGACACACCCGGCGTGATCGAGGTCACCTGCTTCGACCCCGTCCGCAAGGAGATCGCCAAGCAGGCGATGAATAAGCTCCTCCGCGACGGCAGAATCCACCCCACCCGTATCGAGGAGGTCGTCGAGGAAATCCGGACCGGCATGGAGAAGCAGATCGTCGAGCTGGGCAAGAAGGCGGCGATGGAGGCCAATGTTCAGGGCCTGGATCGCAAACTCATCGACTTGCTCGGCCGCCTTCATTACCGGACCAGCTACGGCCAGAACGTCCTTCGCCATTCGATCGAAGTCGCCTACCTCTGCCAGATCATGGCGGACGAGCTGGGCCTGAACGGCACGCTCGCCCGTCGCTGCGGCCTGCTGCATGACATCGGCAAGGCCGTTGATCACGAGGTCGAGGGCGGGCACCCCGCGATCGGCGAGGAAATCTGCCGCAAAACCAACGAGCGCCCCGAAGTGCTCAATGCCATCGCCGGTCACCACGGCGACGTGCCGGCGACAACCCCGTATACGCCGCTGGTCGCCGCCGCAGATGCGGTCAGCGCCGCCCGGCCCGGCAGCCGTCGCGAAAGCCTGGAGCACTACATCAAGCGGCTCGAGCAACTGGAAGGCATCGCCACCGGCTTCAA
>DATKKX010000498.1:0-30317 GCA_035542775.1 Phycisphaerae bacterium
CATCCGGAGCGTGCTGATACGACAGCCCCCCGTCCGGGCCGTAGCCGACGCTGGCGGACAGTTGTGTGTGGCCGTCGGAGTCCGCCCGGTTCATGCCCACTATGCGGCCGTTGGCGTCGGATGTGGGCGTGGAGCTGGAAATGATGGTGTAATTCTGCTCCAATCCAATGCCGTCGGGCGTGTCATCTGTCTGCGTGAGCTGGACCTCCAACTCCTTCACGAATTTCCCCCCGGTGAACATCTTGATTTGAACCGGTGACATCGCGGTGAAGACCCCGCCGGGACTCTCAGGAGGCATCAAAACGTCAGGAAAGACCCATTGCGTGAGGCTTGTACCGTCGGCGCCCTGGACATAGGCGATTCGCTGTTGCCTGCCGTTCGGGAAGGTGGTTTGCACGAGCCCGTAGATCGGATCGTACACATACGTTGTGGTCAGGTTCAGCGGCGGCATGTTCGGCTCTGCTGACACGCGTTCCCATGTGCCGTCGTCAGGGCGTGGAGTTTGCCAGCCCCCAACCAGCGGGCGGGTCGTATCTGCGTCCAGGATTTGGATGGTTGGTTGGCCCAGGTCGTTGTAAGCCGCGTAGTTGAGAAACAGCTCTTTGATGTCGCCCGTCGCGCCGATCCTCGACCCTATCGCAACCCAGGCGGGATTACCGTTTCGGTCACAGAGATTCCACTGAATCGGACTGTATTCATTCTGGTCGTCGCTGCTCCACTTTGCCCCTGGCCCCATGACCTTCTTAGCGATGATCGGAGCATCTTCGGCCCCCATGCCGTCCTTGAGAGTGTACTCTGTCTCCGTAACGGAGCCGTCTTCGGGCCCAGGATCAGCTAGCGGCCACGGAAACAGAACCTCCTTTGTAACCAATTCCGGCCGGCCATCCTTGGTGCGTTCATAGCGTTTGGTGTAATAGGAGGGGCCATTCGTCCCTGACTTGATCCCCTCGGCCTTCAACTGGCCTTTGATGGCTCCAGCGTCGAAATACTCGAAGAAGTGAATCAAGCCCACCGTGTTGGGATCGGGGTTTTCCAGCGAGTCCCAGCCGCGGCTCCGCACCTCGGTCAGTCGCCCATCAGTGTCGTAATGGTACAACTCACCGCCACCGCTCTTGTCGGTTTGCTTGAGGGCCCCATGCTCCACAGCCCAAGTGCGATCGCGGGTAACGAAGCCGGAGGCGTTCAACTCCACCAATCGCCGGCTCTTCATCCCGCGAAGCTGCGCTGGGTCGTAGCCTCCCAGTGGGTCAAGCTCATCGATAATCACGATAAAGAACGCTTCGCCCGGAGCTGTTGGCAGGAGAGGAGCCTCGCCTCCAGTCAAGGCGCGGAATCGATATGGATAGTGGTAGACTATATCCTCAGTCACCGCATCCCAGCAGTGCCCCCCAGCCAGCCCATCGGTCCCCGAGGGATACTGCACAAAGGCTGCGATCCGGAAGTCACCATTCGACGTGCCGCCGGCGCGGTGGTCAATGAAGGACCGCCGACCGACATCGAGCCTCCTGGTGCGTTCGACGGCTATGCCCGCATCCCCCAAGAATGCCTCGGCCGTGCTAAACGGTATCGCCCCGGCCCCGCCCTCACCCATGGACACATCTGCAAGTGAATCGAGCTGCTTGAATTCGCACGGCGCGCTGGGCTCAGTGGTCGTCGAAGGCGGAACCGGAACTTGTTCGCCGTCAGCAAGACCAAGGATGAAATTGGGGCTGCCGTCGGGGATCGGCCAGTCGGGATGTTGTAGCGCCTCTCGCCGCCTGCCCTCGATCAACGCCTGAATCGTGGAATCACTATAGATGGACCTCAAATACTCGCTGTGGTTAACATCCAACCCCCCGTTGTAACCATACCGGTACATCGCGTAGCGCTTGTTCACCGCGTTAGTCTGATCCTGCGCGCCGCCACCCGTGCGCTTGGTCACCGTGACTTTGACCAAGTTGGCGCACTCGGTCATCCATACCGGGCGCTGCGGCGGATCGTACTCGTACCCGGAGAAATAAGAAGCCGCGACGTGCCAGAATAGCCGGACGTCAGGGCATGACAACGAGAAGGGGGATACCTGACCGTCGCCTGACACGCAAATGCCACCAGATTCGGTGTACATGTATCTCGCTTCGATCACCCAATGTTCATTGGCGCCCTCCAGAGCCGCGATGACTTGGTGGTTCTGGGCCTCGGCTTCTCCGAGCTGGGTCGGATTGGAAGCGCTGCAAAACCCGTTGGGGTCCAACGTCAGGCAGTCATATGCATCCGTCACCGAGGTGACATCGCCTTTGTACACGTGGATCGTATGAAGCACGTGCGGCATGTAGCCGGTGTTAGACGCTCGTACGGGTGTCGCGGGGTAAGCAAATGCACGGTGCGTATACACCAAAGTCCATGCGACTTGGTTGCCGCCGGTGACCAGTTTTATGGTTTTGAGTTGGCCCTTTTCGTTGCAATTTTGGTAGCATTCCTTGCAGCAGGGTGTATCCCGCGTATCTGAGCCGACACCCCCATCCGGGTCTGTTCCGTCGAAGTTTTCCTGCCGGACTTTGCAGTAGTCGTACTCCGCCCTGTTGCCGTAACGATCCGCTATCCGGGTGAGGACGCCGTAATATGGCAAGCCGTAACCGCTCTGAGTGGGGCGCTCCGGGTCCATGGGCAGATGGACATTCACCTTGTACGGCTTCTCTTCGCCGGGGACAAAGACCGACTTCTCCCAAAGATCCTCATAAATCGCCCGGAAGGTGTACTTGACGGAGCGGTGATTCAACCAGACGTGAAATTCCGTGGGCCGTCCTTGGCTGTCGGTTGTGCTTGGCTCCAGGGCGGCGTCGAACCACGCAGGTGCCTCATATCGCCCGTCGTCGCGCTTGAGGAATGGGACGGCATGATGGGCATCGGGTATGAAATAGCATACCGGGGTATTGGGCTCCGCGATGGGGTTGTTGAATCTGTCGCTGTACTGAGCGTCGATCAGCAGGATAGGGTTCTCGCTCATCATCCAGAATTTGCCGTTCCAATCCCAGAACGAACCTGACCATATGTAGGACCCATCGTTGACCATGCGTTGTGGAAGCGTGGTCACGTTCTCTGAGTACGTGCGGATATGCCTGAAGATGGCCCCCCCGAACGGCAACTCAAAATCAGCCTCCTGAAGCAGAGGCATGCCGGTCACAAAGTCGATCATGCCGTTGAGCGTGGCACGTTTTCGCTCCGCGGCCGGCCCCCGGATGTATCTCGCCTCGCCGGAGACCAGCGGGGCGGAACTCAACGCCGGATCGACCTCCAGCGGTGGGTAGTCGCCTGGGCCGAAGCCCTGATACAAACCGATGTTCAGCGGGAATCCACTGGTCGGCCATTGTAGGTATGGAGATGAAGTCCCGGAGTACCAACATCTAGATTGGAACGGCCGGTCGGGGTAGGGGAGCCCGAGCTCATATCCCGTGCCGTTACCACAGTTGCCGCCGGGTGCCACGGCTGGCCCCTGCGGATCGCCGCCAATACATCCGCTCGGCCAATTGTTGGGATCGCAGGGACAACCACCGCTGACCGAGCAACTGCGGTCCTTCCCGAGCCACTCGCCGCCCGAGACGATGCAGTCTCCCTCGCTCATGTCATTCGTGCAAGCCGTACCGTTGTAGCAGCAGCCGCCGAGGGGCGGACAGTCTGTGCAATCCTCCGCGTCCATCTGCCAGACGCCGCCCAGCTCGACGCAGTACGCGTGGGGCAGGTCGCGGTGGCAAATGTACTCCGTGGTGCCGACGGGACGAACGCAGCAGGCGCCGAGGGCCGGACAAGCGGTGCAGTCGCTGCCTGCCCCGCGCCAGATGCGTCCCGCCACAGAGGTGCAGTACCCTTGCCATACGTTGGGGATGCAGTCGGCGTCATCGAGCCGGGCGCAGCAGGCGCCCAACGGTGGGCAGTCCGAATCATCGTACCAGTACTGGCCGCCGGGGATTGCCCAGCAGTCGGCCCTGCTCATCACTGCGCATCCGCCTTCGGGGAGAAAGCAGGCACCCACGGGCGGACAGTTCTCGCACATCGTCGTGCCCGGCCCCTGCCATTTGCCAACGTCAGGATAGTAAGGATCACCAGGGTGGGGGTCTTCACACGCTGGCCTGGTGACGTTCTCGTGGCATTCATATTCCTGGGCGTAGTCGCTGTCATGGACGCAGCAAGCGCCGACGACGGGGCAAAATTCGCAGCTCGTTGAGGCTGAGCCTTGCCACACGCCGTACAGGTCGTTGCACTCGTCTTCGTCCATATCCTGCCCACACACCCAGATGCCGCTGGCGTCACGATAACAGCAGGCGCCAGGCCACTCCTCGCCGCCTCCGTCTTCCCCACGCACAGCGCAAATGGCCGCCCCCAAAACCACCAGGACAAGAACCCAGCCGCTGACGATTCTCGACATGTCCCGAAGCATGAATTGCTCTCCTTCAATAAAACGTGTCCCCTTCCACACCCCCGCGCCGGCGGGCATGTGTCGCTGCAGGCGCGCCGCGGCGCGCCGTATTCCTCATAGGTAGATTCGCAGACCAGCTACAACTTAAGCTTGGGACATGAAATTCCTCTTCGTGGTCCGACGCACAGCGGGCAGTCGCACCCGGCACACGGCCACGAACTCGCAGCATCCGGCGAAACGTGGACGAATCCTGGATGATCCCCCTTCGTGCGGCGTGCGAGCGTAGTCGGTCGCTCACGCGGTGGTCCTCCCTTTATTCGCTGCCGCCTGCGCTGCCCGGCAAGGTCGATTGCGGCAATAGAACATCAGCCTAACGAACCGCCTCGCGGCTGTCAAGGACGCCCAATCCAAATTTTACGGCCCCTGGACACTCGTCGGCCGGGCACTCTCCCTCCCGGCGCCGGCCGCACGGTCCGCACCGATTCGCAGCCGGAAAACCTCGTCAACACTCCCCCGTCGGCCCGGGCCCAATCCTCCAGCCGGCCGTTGGGCGAACGCATTCAAGCACCTCCGCTACTGATCCACGCCCCCAGGCAACGGGCCCGTCACCGCTCTCACCCCGGAAGCCCCGCCCTGAACGCCCCTCGTCCGCACATTTCTGCTTGCCTGGTTCTTGTCCTGCCGATAGCATCACCGGACCCTCGCAAGGTGGTCGACAGATCGACATAGAAATGAAGTGAGTGAGGAAACCAAGATGAGAAAGATGCTCCTGCTTGTCGTACTGAGTGCAGCGCTTCTGGGAACCAGTTGTCCGGGCGGATCAGCGCTGACCTGCTCAAACAACCTGGATGGTTCGCAGTTCGGGTTCACCATGACCGTGCCGGCGGACTTCACGTGTGCCAGCGGCCTTTTGAACTCCCTCTTGACGCAGCCGCCCATTCTCGGGCTTGCGGTGTACAACAGCTCGGCGAACCAGACGCTGACGGTCATCGTCGTCCAGCCGGGCGGGTCCGGCAATTCCACCAGCTCAAACATCACGTGGGAAGATCTGCCCGACTACACGACCGCCAACGGGCTCGTGTTCGGCCTCCGCAAGGGAACGCGAGCGGACACCGGCGCCGTCGAATACGTCGCCGCGATGGAGCTCACCGCCGGCGGCAACATTCTGGGCGTTTCGCTCAACGCCACCGCCGACGACGCCTCGCTGCTCACCACGCTCCAGGGCATCCTCGATACCGTGCAGTTGGTCGCCACGTGAGGATGACGGCGGTCCGCCGCTTGACGAAAACGCCGCCGGCAAAGCCGGCATCGCAATGACCGCGGTGCAATGAGTACTGCAAAACAAGCCTGGACCGTGCTGCCTTGCGGGCAATCGCGGTCCAGGCTCTTTATTGTGGCGTCGGGCTCGCCCGGGGCCCTATGATCCGGGGCGGTAAACCGGACTCTCGCAAATGTCGGAAGCCTCCACGCCTGTCAACGCCGAGCACTTTGCCTACATCGCCGCGCATACCTCGCGGGAGGACGACTTCCTCAAGGAACTGAAACGCCAGGCGGCCGTGGCGGGGCTTCCGCCGATCTGGATCGCGCCCGAGCAGGCCGGCTTTCTGCAAATCCTGCTGCGGCTCGCCCGCGCTTGCGAGGTCGTCGAGGTCGGCACGCTGGCAGGGTATTCCGCCATCTCCATGGCCCGTGCCCTGCCGCCGGGCGGGCGCGTGCGGACCATCGAGATCTCCGCCGCATATGCTGACTTCGCCGAGCACTGGGTCCGCCGATCCGACGTCGCCGATCGAATCGAGATCTACCGCGGCGACGCGAAGCAGGTGCTGCCGAAGTTCGATTCCGATTCCGCGGACGCAGCGTTCATCGACGCAGACAAGGAAAGCTATCCGTTCTACCTTCGCGAGTGCCTGCGAATCGTGCGGCGCGGCGGATTGATTCTCGCTGACAACGCCCTGGCCCACGGGAACATCCTCGACGCGCGATCCGCCGATCCGATGGTGCCGATGGTGCGGAGATTCAACGAGCAGATGGCGAAACTGAAGAGGCTGCAGAGTATCATTGTGCCCCTGGGTGACGGTTGCTGGGTGGGTGTCAAGGACTGATCGCACGGTGATCCGGGGAGGAGAAGCGATATGGGCAAGACCCGACCGGCGACATGGCAGGACCAGCTCGAAGCCGCCGCCCGACGATTCCTGCGGAACGAGTTTCTGAGCGAACGAGCGGCCCGCCTGGGCGTCTTGGCGCGATGGATCCAGGAATTCGCGGAGGTTAAGGCGGTGTCGTGCAGCCGACGGGCAGTGGAGGCGGCCGTCTGGTTTCAGGATGCGTGGTGCGTCGAGGATGTCAGGGCGCGAAACGTGGATGCGGCCCTGGTGCTGGCCCAGGGCCCGACGAATCTGCAGCGGGAGCGCACCGCGGACATCGCCTGGCAGCATCTTGAAGGCCTGATTGACGACGCCACGCGGGAGACGGCGGTCCAGGCCATCCGGTCGGCGGCCCTTCGTGAGACGGCCATGCCGGAGGCACAGGTCCTGGCCGAGGCCACGAATCTGGATTCCATCGGACCGCTCTGGCTGTGGGGACAGATGGCCAAGTGCTCGAAGGAAAATCGGCCACTCGTATCGGTGGTAACCATCTGGGAACGCCAGATCGAGTACGGATATTGGCCCAAGCTGATCAACGAGACATTGCGGTTCCCTCGATCGCGGCAACTTGCCCGGGAACGGTGCGCCGTCCTGGAGGGCTTCCTGCTGGCCCTGCGGCGTCAACTCGACGGCAGTGACCGGCACCTGGCGCCCGAGGAGCACCCATGACCATCGTCTACAAGGCGCGATGGGTGCTGCCGATCGAAGGCCTGCCCATCGACAACGGCGCCATCGCCGTCGACGAAGGCCGTCTTGTGGATGTCGGCAAAGCGCGAGCAATCAGCGCCGGGACCATCCACGATCTGGGCGACTGCATTCTCCTGCCCGGCTTTGTGAACGCCCATACGCATCTGGAGCTGAGCTGCTATCGCGGCATGGTCCCACCGATGCCGCTCTGGGAATGGTTCGAGCGGCTGATGACGTTGATCTACGGGCCGGGCGGGCCAAAGCCGGGACAGGAGTCGGTCCTCGCCGGCGCGGCGGAATCGCTGGCTGCCGGCGTGACCTGTGTCGGCGACATCTCGCGGACCGGCGTGCACATCGCGACCCTGCGCTCCTCCCCCATCCGCAAGGTCTGTTTCCTGGAGCTGATCAGCGGAGCCATGCAGCCGCCGAACGACGCCGCTTCGCTCGCCGCGATGCTCGACCAGGCCATGACAGCCTGCCAACCTGATGTCCTGCGCCTGGGGGTCTCACCGCACACCCTGTACACCGTCACGTGGAGCGATCTCTGCAAGGCCGGCGACCTTGCTCGGGAGCGGCGGGTGCCGCTGACAATCCACCTCGCGGAGACGTCCGACGAGGTGGAGTGGCTGGTCCACGGAACCGGCCCGCTGGCGGACATGCTCTCGAAATGGAAATTGCCGTGCGCGTCCAGCTCGATCCGCGGCTCGGCTATTGAGTTGCTCAAGATGGCCGGGCTCCTCAGGCTCAAGCCGTTGCTGGCCCATGTGAATTACATCTCCAGTCGAGAGGTTGCGTCCCTGGCGGCTTCGCAAGCCACGGTCGTCTGGTGCCCTCGCTCGCACAGATTCTTCGGCCACGAGCCGCATCGGTGGCAGAAGATGCTCGCCGCCGGGATCAACGTCTGCATCGGCACTGACAGCTTGGCCAGCAACGAGACGCTGTCGATCCTGGATGAGCTGCGATTCGTGCGCCGATCCGTGCCGGCAGCCGAGCCGGACCTGCTCCTGGAGATGGGCACGATCCGGGGAGCAAAAGGGTTGGGTCTCGATGCCCGGATCGGCACTCTGCAGCTCGGCAAGTGGGCAGACTTCGCTGTGGTGCCGTGGGATGCCCACGGGCCGCGGCTGCCTGCCGCCAATCTGCTGGACGGCAACCAGTGCGTGACCCGCGTCTGGATCGGCGGCGACGAAATTCGCCGGCCTTGACGGGCCCAGACGCGAATCTGGGAGCGTCTGGACCAGCGTGTATTACCTACCGTCCACGTCTAATAGTTGACCTGGGCTTGCATTACGCAGCCCAACACAATGGGGAGTTCCACAGGACTGGCGGCGGCGGAGATGGATGCGGCAGGCATTGGATCCGGGCTGCGGGACGCGCCGGGGCCGAAAAAGTCGATCTTCCAGGGGTAGAGACTTGTTTTTCAGACCAAATCTGATACACTAAAATTCCCGGCCAGGCGCTCCGGTTACCACGCGGTTCCCCCCAGCCGCGCACCGGACCCTGGCCTCTTTTGTACCACTCATAAAATGGGCTTTGCGGGAGCATATCGGTCATGGCTGAAGAAGAACCGAAACTGCACATCGACGACGACTGGAAGAGTCAGGCCGCCGCGGAGAAGGAACGGCTGGCGGCGAGTGTCGAAGCCGGTGAGCACCGGGAGATGCCGGCGGCGAGTTTCACCGGCCTCATTCAGCTCATCGCCATGCAGGCGATGGTGGGCCTCGGCGGACTGGCCGGCCCGCCCGGTCAGGAGATCCCGCCCAATCTGGAATTGGCCAAGCACCACATCGACCTGCTCGACGTGCTCGACAACAAGACCAAGGGCAATCTGACTCCTGAAGAGAAGCGACTGCTGGACACCACCCTGCACCAATTACGCATGGCTTATGTCGAGTCGCTCCAGGGCGGCGGTCCTTCGACTCCACCGCTCCGCGGTGGGCCGCGGTAAGCGCAAAACGACGGTGCTGCCGGAGCGATTCCAACTTCACTGGGCGGCTCTTGGGCACGGAGCTAGTCGAGCGGGCGTTCGGTCCTCGCTCGCGCATTCCGGAACCGCTCCAGCACCGACCTGAGCGCACCGATGAAGCTGCTGTGCGACCCGATACCGGCGTTACGCGACGGGGCGATCGCAGCGCTCAATACGCCCCCCGCGCCGACAGCACCGCCGGAATCGTCTTCACCATGATTTGCAGATCCAGCGACAGCGAGCGGTTGCGGATGTACCACACGTCCAACGCCAGCCATTCCTCGTACGGAATCTCCGTCCGCCCGCAGACCTGCCACAGGCAAGTGATGCCTGGTTTGACCGTGAAACGCATCCGCTGCTGCGGCGTGTCCGTCACCACTTCGTCGAGCGGCAGTGGCCGCGGGCCGACCAGAGCCATGTCCCCCAGCAGAACGTTCAGGAACTGCGGCAACTCGTCCAGGCTCGACCGGCGGAGCCATCGGCCGACGGGCGTCACCCGCGGATCGTTTTTCATCTTGAAGCACGGACCGGTCGGCAGCGAGTTGAATTTGCGGAACAGCTCCTTGTCGTCGTCGGCCCCGGGATACATGGTCCGCAGCTTGTACATCCTGAAAGGTTTCTGATTCCGGCCTGCGCGATCCTGGCGGAAAAACACTGAGCCCGGAGAAGACAGCTTGATAATGGCGGCGGCGACCAACAGGATCGGCCCTGAGATAACCAGGGCCAGCAGCGACACGACCACGTCCATCAACCGGCTCACGACAGGATACAAATGATCGACCCTCGAACGGGCAACGCCGCTGGGCCTGGAAAGCCCTTCGCCTTCCAGCACGCTCAGCGCCACCGCAGGGTTGTGGGGTTGTGACATCGTATCCTTCATCATGCCCCCCGAAATCACAAAAGGCGGTCAGCCTTTCGCTGTTTCGGCCGCCTTCGCGCCGCCATCCGTCCGTTGCCGGCGCATCGCCCACGACAGAGTGTTCCAGACGAACAGCGGATTCCCGAGCAGATATCGCCGCCACTTGCCCATCGGGTCAACCACCAGGCGGAACAGCCATTCCCCGCCCATCCGGCAAAGCCACGCCGGAGCCCGCCGTTCCTTGCCCGCCACGTAATCGAAAAGACCACCGACACACCAGCGTACCGGCGGAGCCAGATCGGCCGCATGCTCGGCCAGCCAGAACTCCTGCCGAGGGCTGGACAGGCCCAGGACGAGAACATCGGGACGGAGCGCGTTAATCTCATCAATAATACGCGCGGAGTCTGCCGCCTGGAAGTATCCGTGATGCGCACCGACGATGCTCAAACCGGGTATCGCCGCCTGCAGCCGCGCGGCGGTCTCCCGGGCCACGCCCTCACTGCCGCCCAGCAGGTACAGTGAAACCCCCTCGGCGGCGCACTGCCGGGCGAATCGATCAAAGTAATCCGCGGCGGTCATCCGCTCGGGCAGGCGGGTGTCGCTCCACCTGCTCGCCCAGACGAGAGACGCGCCATCAGCGTACAACAGGTCGCACTCTCGGAGCACGGATCGAAACCGGTGGTCACGGCAGGCCAGATTCGCGGTGTAAGCGTTTGCATAGCAGACCGAGGTGCGCAGACCCGCGCGCGCCCGCTGGACCAGCAGGTCGACCAGCTCTCCGATCCGCATCGGGCGGATCGGCAGGCCCAGGACTTCGACCGGTCTGGGTGGCTCATATTGCCGTGGCAGCACCGGCACGTTTTCCTCCCGGTTGCAGGAGCAACCGCTCATAGACCTTGGCGTATTGGGCGACGGCATCGCGGGCCCGAAACCGGGCTTCGACCGCCCGCTTCGCGGCGACGCCAAGCCGCTGTGCCAGGGTCTTGTCATCACTCAATCTGGCAATGCCCTTAGCCAATGCACGCGGATCGCCGGCTTCGACCAGGAGGCCGTTTTGCCCCGATGTAATCGCTTCCGGAATCCCCCCGACGCTGGTGGCCACGATCGGTTTCCCGACGGCCATGGCTTCCAGCAGGACGTTGGGCATGCCTTCGGATTTCGATGGCAGGCACACGATGTCGGCCGCGGCCAGCGCCGGCCAGACTTCCTCGCAGAATCCCGCCAGCGTCACGACGCCGATCAGTCCGCTTGCCTGAATCTTAGCCTCGAGTGCACTCCGATCAGGCCCTTCTCCGAGCACGATGAAGCGAACGTTGGGATGCGTATGTCGCAACAAGGACGCGACGTCGACCAGCGTGTCCACGCCCTTCTCATAGGTCAGCCTGGCTATGGTCAAAATGAACGGTCCCGCAGCACCGCCCCCCCACTGCTCTCGCAGGCCCGCGGCGCGGCCCGCGTCGATCGTCTCGGGCGCATCGATTCCGGTATGAATGACCGTGATGTCGTCGGGCCTCAAGCGGAGGCGATCGACACAGTCTCGCTTCACGGCCTCTGACACGGCGATCACATGCGTCGGGAGTGCGGCGCAGGCAACGTCCAGAAGGCGGTCGGTCCGACGGCGTTTCTCGCGGCGGTACTGCCCGACGGCATAGACGGTGGAAACGATCGCGGGCGTGCCCGCCCAGCGCGCCGCGGCGCCGCCGAAGAGATCAGCCCGCAACAGGTGGGTGTGCACGACATCACAATGGCAGTCCTCGATCAATCGGCGGGCCCGGAGGACGGCGCGAGGATCCCTCTCGTCGGGCATGTCCAGGTTATAGGTCTGCACGCCAAGGGCCTCGAGCTGATCGCGGATCGGCCCCCCCTCGTAGAAACAGGCCGCGGAAAGAACGAAGGCCTCGCGATCCAGATGCCGCGCGATCTGGACCAGCCACTTGGTGTCGGTCTTGATGGCAAAGGTCGAGACCAGGTGGAGCAGCCTGCACGGCCGTCGTAGGGCCTCGATTGGCGGAGCGGGAGCCATGTTTCCGGTCCTGATCTATTTCAGTCTACCGTCGCGCAACAGCCTCTCCAAGCGACAAGGCGGCCTCGCGAACGGGTTTATCGCTTTGAGGCACCCCGTTTTCTCAGCAGCAGCTCGAAAGCAGGTCGGCAAACAACCGCGCGGTCTGCCCAATGTCAAACCGGCGAGTCACGCTTTCCCTTGCCGCTTCGGCGAGTCGTCGGCGCAAGGCCGGATCACCAGCCAGTTCTGCCATTGCATCGGCTAAGGAGGGAACGTCCGCCGGTTTTATCACCAGACCGGTGTGGCGGTGTTCGAGATGTTCGGCCAGCGAACCTGTGTCGGGACCGATAAAGGCACAGCCCGCAGCAGCCGCCTCCAGCATGGTCACGCTGAAGCATTCCACCTCGCTGCACAGGCAACAGATATCCAGACCGGGCAGAAGCTCGTGGACATCGGTGCGGCGTCCGAGCAGATGGAGCCGATCGGGCATCAGACCGGAAGCCGCGGCCGCGGCCCACACGGCGTGATGGCTCGGACCACCGCCGATGATAAGGAATCGATAGCGCGGATCATCGGCGGCGAGCCTTCGGGCTGCCTGAATGAAAACGTCGTGGCGCTTCTCGGGGCGAAGGTTGGCGATGATGGCCACCGCAATCTGCTCGTCCGCCAGGTTCAGCCGGCGGCGAGCCTCGGCCCGACTCAGATCATTCGCGAAACGTTCGATGGGGATGGCGTTGGGAATCACGGCGATTCGCCCGGCAGGCACGTACGCATGGCGGATCAGGGCCAGCCGGTGGCGTTCTCCAAGAGCCACGAAAGCATCGACGCGGCGCATCAGAGCTCGGTTGGCAAGCTCGAAGTGCCTGTTCGCGGGCGTCGGGAACCAATGGCACCAAACCAGGACGGGCAGAGCCATCGTCTTCGCCGCCAGTGTTGCCCAGAACATCCGGTCCCCACCGCTGTGAGCAGCCACAACCACGTCAATCCGGTTCTCCTTGAGGATGCGATGCATGCGCGGGATAGCGAAAGCATCGGTTTTGAACCTCAGCACTTCGGTGAAAACCGGAGTGCCGGAGGCACGGCACTGGCCGGCCAACGGGCCTCCATCCTTCAAGCAGGCCACGAATGGCAGGACACCGTACCGCGGCAAGTGCTGGACCAGCGAAAGTAGCATCAACTCAGCCCCGCCGGGCTCGAGAGTGGTAGTCACAAAAAGAACTCGGAGCGTCGGGCGGGACCTCGACGACGCCGCTCGCGGCAACAGCGGGGGCGTTCGAATGCTGTCCCGCCAGGCTGCATCAGGCGAGGCGCGTCGGGCTTGCCTCAGCGACGGCTGACGGATGAACGCCGCCACGCCATCGACCATGCCGTGGAGCTCGCCGAGGTGTGCCCGACGATCTCCGAGCAGCATCCAGGCCGCATGCATGACCGCCAAGCTCGCCAGGCTCCAGCCCATCAGAAGCCATTCGCCCGCGCCCAGACGGCAGGTCCTGCGAAGGATGCGCAAGTAGTTGTAGCTGGTCATGAAACCCAGTCGCCGCGGATCGGTCCGTCGAGCGGCTTCGCGGCGGTGGATCACACAGGCCTGCCTGGCCTCCACCAGCCAATAGTGGGGCGCGAGCCGGTAGCCGAATTCGCGGTCCTCGCCCAGGGCATAATCGCTCAATTCCTCGTCGAACCTCCACGTTTGGACGACCTCACGCCGGATCGCCATGGCAGCGCCGGAGAGCCAGCGGGCGGGAACAGCCTCCTCCGGGCGGCGCAGGATATCTGGAGGGAGACCGGCGGGCTTTCGCCGCGGGCGCACCCGCCACCAGCCGGCCAGGCGGTAGCCCAGTTGGTAAAGCCTGGCGGAGAGAGAGGAAAAGACAGGCTCGCGGACCGTCGCGGTCACGGCCGTGACCGCCGGATCGCGCATGATCCGATCGATTTCGGCGAGAAAGCCCGGCTCACAGGTTACATCGTCGTCCAGGTATTGCAGGACCTCGCTCTCGGCGATCTGAGCAGCGAGATTGCGCCCCCGCGTCAGGCCGGGCGAATCAGTCCGACGGTATCTCCACGCGATGCCGAGGCCGCGGCATTGATCGGCCATTTGCTCCAGGACGCGATCCGGCAGGGAGCCGTCGTCGATGATGATCAATTCCTCAGGCCGCCGGCTCTGGGTCCAGATCGAATCCAGTGTTTCGAGCAGCGCCCTGGCGCGATCGCGCGTGCAGATGACTACGGCGATGGTTGGTGCGGCGGATGTGGCGCTAACGCGTGCCATGCCCACGCTTCCCCAGCATGCGGAATGGAGGAATGTGCCTCAGTGAGCCCACGACGTAGCCCATGATCCGCGTGCGTTCGTCGGGGCTGAAGATTAGCGTGGTTTTCAAGGCCAAGACCAGCAAGGCCACCACGCCGATCCCCAGGATCCAGGTCTTGGCGGTCAGAAGCGCCGCCGACGCGATGACGATGTAGGTGCCCCGATCCATCCGGGTGCACTCCGTCCGAATGAGCACGATGCAAAGAATCAACGCCGTGGCGATTGCGAACACCCCGCACCACGCCGCGCCGTCCAGCCCCTGTGGATCGGAAAAACCGGTCACGAAGATCGCGGAAGCAATCGGTGCAATCGCCTTCCAGCAGGCAAGATCCTGCACATCGGCCAGCCGGGGGCTCGCCAGCCAGATCGCGTATAGCACGTTCGCCGCGACGCCGATTGCCCACGGCCAAAACATGTGTCGCGTCTTTTCAATCAGATGGAAGTGGATCGGGAGGAATGCCAGGTACGATCCGATCAGGAAGAACAGAAACTGCAGCGGCAGAATGTCCGCGCCGGCCGCGTAGCCCGGACTGAACATCCGCACCACGATGTTCCTGGCCAGCGCCCCGACCGTGCAAATCAGCAGCAGCCCCAGCCCGGTCCCGCGAAACGCCAGCGACAGCTGCCGCTGCGCCGCCTCCCGCCCGCGCGACTCCCACGTGTTCGTCACCGTACTCATCACCACCGTCGTGACCGCCACCGCGCCCAGCAAAACAAACTGCCCGACCTGCCGCACGGCGCTGAACACGCCGACGGCCTCGTTGCCGTGAACTTTGTTAAGAAACCAGGCCGGGTAGATCACCAGTATCTGCCAGGTCACACCCGCCAGGGTCGTCCAGATGCTGAACCGCAGCAAAGTCCGCCGGAGCGGCATGCTGCCCATGGACCGGTGCTGCGATCTCCAGCGGCCGAGCGACCGGGCGAGTCCGAGCCCGAAGCAGGCGATCGGGATTGCCAGCGAGATGCCGTACATGCCCGTCATCGTGAACGCGCTGAGGTGTCCGGTGAGTTTGGCCACCAGGCTGCCGGCGAGAAACAGCAGGGAGCTGACCAGCTCGATCACGGCCAGGGCGGTGAACATGCGCAGGCCCTTGAAGACCGCCAGCAGGAAGAAGTAGGCGATCAACAGCCCGATGACAGCGGCGGAGAGCTGGGCCAGCGGGGCGGCGTCAGCGCTGAATTCCCTGAAAACCTCAGGATCGGTGAAGACCTGGGCATAGAAGAAGACGCCCAACGTCGACGAGAAGGCGACCATCAAAAGGACGCTGACCACCGTAACCGCCAGAAGCAGACCGGCCGATCGCCAGGTGAAGGGCCGGAGCGTCCCGCGGGCCTCGTGCTGCGGAACGTATCGGGCGATGGCCTCGTTCAACCCCAGGCTGCACAAGGGGGTCATCACATTGATGGTGAAGAGGATCATCGCCAGCAGGCCGAACTGCTGCTGGGACATCCACCAGGTCAGAAGGAGAATGCGGACCAGATTGACGGCCCGCACGGCGACCGTGGCGGGCAGGTACGTTCCCATGGCATGGCTGAGCAGTGAAGCGCTGAAGATGCCTGTCGGGGCGCCGTTGGCTGCGGCGCACGAAAGAATCTCCGGCGACAACGGATCCGTTGGCCCGGACGTCTTCGGGTTCGTTGCCGTGGCGGTCACGGGCTGTCCCCAATTAGTGGTCGTCGGCTCCCGGAGCTGGATGGCGGCGAGGGCGATCGATCGGTCCGCGTGCTGCTTCCGCCCGGTGGATTCGGCGGCCAGACAAAGCTGCTGACCGGCGGAAAGCCGGGCCGCACGCGAATTGCGGCGGGGCTGAGTAAATGGTCGAGCGCGACCGGCACCGCACTGAGGCCGAAGAAGAGGCTGTTGGCGAAGGGGTTATCGCTGGTTTCGCGGAGGGTGCCGTCGATGAAGTAGGCCATCGCCAGAATCCAGTAGAGGACCAGCAGGTCGCGACTGATGAAGCCGACCGCGCTCAGCGGCAGCTTTCGATAAAGCCTCACGCTGGCCCGCAGCAGCACGACCACCATCGCCAGATAAAGAAGCACGCCGACCAGCCCGGTCTCGGCCAGAATGCTCAGCAGATTGTTGTGCTCGAGAGCCGTCGAGCCGAAGGCATAGAAGGGGCTCGAAGGGTCCCGGGCGAAGTTGGGAGCGAAATCTCGGAAGTGGCCGAAGCCGACGCCGACAAGGGGGTGCTCCTTGAACAGCTCCCAGGTCATCTGAGCCAGACCGACGCGGAGCAACAGCGGCTCGACGTCGGTCAGGCCGCCTTTCTCGCGCTCGGGCGTGAGGAAGTTGTCCATGTTGATCACGGCCACCAGGAGCGTCAGCGCCGCCAGGAAGCACACCGACACAACCCGCGTCGTGCGGCGTCGGGAGTACAGCGCCCAGATCAGGCTGCACAAAACGAATGACATCCACACCGACCGGGTTTTCGTCCAGAAGATGGCTGGCAGCATCAGGACGTTGACGCCGTAGAGCAGCCACTTTCCCCGCTGGACGTTCCGGGCCAGAACCAGGTTGTTGAAGTAGCAGTAAACCAGCGCCAGGCCCATCGCCGCGGACATGACGAACGGTCCGCGAACCCGGCCCCAGTGAATGCCGACATTCGGATCGTTGATGAACCGCGGCCAGATGAGAGCATCAATGTGGAACCGCTCGCACCAGCCGGTAAACGTCAGATAGACCGAAAGTATGGCGAAGAAGGTCGCCAGGCGGCGGAAGTCCAACTCTGTGCGAAAGGCATGGACAACCAGGGCGAACACCGCGAACGGGAAGATGTATCCGCCGATCAGCCGGTAGTGGACCGACACGACGGAGCGGGTTTCGAAGCCGGACGCCAGCGCGGAAAAGAAGAAATAGACCGCAACCGCCACAATGACGCCGCTGATCGGCCAGGCGTGGCGAAAGGGAACGCGGCCCAGCAGCAGCATGGCCAGGTACAGCAGAACCAGCACAACTAGGCCGATGCGGGGGATCGTCAAGGAAAAGAAGAGCGGCACGGGCATGCGCCAGAACTCTTCGTGCAGCACAACCAGTGTGACGAACCACAGCAGCACGGCGATGAGGAGGTCCCCTTTGATCGCATAAAGGACAAACACCGCCGCGCCGGCGACCGCAAGCCAGTAGATCAGCAGGGCATCAGGTTGAGCGTAAGAGAAGAAGACCAGCGCCAGCCCGACGAGGGTCACGGCGGTGATCAGCGCCAGGAAGGCGATCGGAATACGTTGGGCGGTCGTGGTCGACACCGGTTCGGTCCTTGCCTGGCCAGAACTTTGCCATTAGAGCCGTCCGCCGCAGACGGACAAATGGACGGTCGGAACACCAGAGACGCCCTCGCGACCGCATGCCACCGCGGGTCCGTTACGTCCTGCGGTAGAGGAAATCTGGGATTGGATCGCTGCGCTGGTTCATCACCAATCCAAGACATTGAACGCCGGCAAGGTCCAGACGTTTCTTGGCCTCAGCCACCGTCTCGCGCGGCGTCTCTCCGGCCCGAGCCACCAGCAGGGCCCCCTTCACCAGCCCGCCGATGACCTGCGGATCCGGATGGGCATTCGCCGTCGTCACGTCGATGATCGTGTGATCGTAGCGCTCCTGAAGGCGGGCGATCACCGCCTGTGCCTGGCGACTCTTGAGCAGGCCGAGAGGCTGTTCAGCGGCCGCGCCGGCCGGCAGGACGTACAGCATGTTGCCGTTCGGCAGCCTCACCGCGTGCATGGCCGCCTCCAGCGCAATACGACCATCAAGCACGTCAGTCAGACCCGGCTCACCGGGAATGCCGAGAACTTCCGCTACCGCCGGGTTGCGGAGATTGAAATCGACCAGCGCGATTCGCCGCTCGCGACTCGCCTCGGCGCCGACCAGGGCCAGCGAAACAGCGATCTGCGTCGCGCCATCGCGGCGCCGCGCCGCAGTCACGATGATGGCCTTGGGCGCGGGACGGTCCGCCGAATAGAAGATGCTGCCCCACAGCTGGCCCAGCTCCGCCTCCGCCTCCTCCCGCACGCGGTAGGTGGCCTCGGTAACGGAGCCGACCTTCGGCTCAGGCTTCAGGCCGACTTTGCCGGCGACGATCTCTTCGGTTCCGGCCGTTGCGTGCACGTCGGCAACTCCTTCCTGCCCTTCCAACTCTTCAACCTCCCCAACCGCCTCCGATTGCGGGACGCCGTTGATGAGCTCGATCTCCTCGATGGCCTCGTCAATCTTCCCCACTTCTTTGGACCAATCCAGATCAGACTCTTCGCCCTTCTCCGGGCCGGCTGGTGGCATGCCTGCGGATTCGGGCGGAGGCCAGATCTGCTCGGGCTCCGAAGCCATCTCAAAGTCTTCGTCAGCGGGCTTCTGTGGCTTTTGATCCTGTTTGTCCGGAGTTTCGGACACGGTGCTGGCTCCTCACGCGTATTCTAGCCTTGCTCTCGCTACACCATAGCCATTATCGGCAACGTCCCGGGTCGGGATGCGTTATATGATGGCCCTCCAAAGCCCGCTTTCCACTAACCTGCCATCATCTCGGATGTCATGCATCCCGGAGACGCTCAACTCGATTACGAGGCTATGTGCCGACGACCAAGCTTCGACCTCGCTTCCTGACCGAGCCGATGACAGGCACGCCCAGGTAGCGTTCCGCCTCGCCAATGGACCGCAAGGTGTGGTCAAAGTGATCCGCCATGAACGCGAAGGCCACTCCGAGCAACAAGCTGACCGCGAGGGCGACCAGCGTGTAAATCAGCGTCTTCGGGGACACGGGCCGTTCCTGGTCCGGCCTGGAAGCCTTGTCCAGCTTGGCGATACTGACCGATTCCCGAGCTCGCAACCCATTGGCGAACGCGTCGATGCGCTGCTGCTGCAAATCCTGCAGGTGCTTCAGCGCGACCGTGAAGTCGTTCTTCAGCCGGGCATAGGTGACCAGCTTCTGCTGGACCTCGCTCTCTTCGGCGGCGGTGCTCTTGACCAGCTCCTCGTTCATGGCCTTCTGCTGTTCCCGCGCCTTGATGCTCGCCGCCAGACCCGTGGCATGCGCAGCAATTGCGCGTAGCAACTGGCGCTTGCCTTGGCTGATTTCCTCTTTCAGATACTGCATATCGCGACTGGCATCGGTAAACCGTGTCTCAATCTTCGCCCGCTTGGCTTCCAGCGTGGCAAGCGATTTCACCAGCTCATTAAACCCGACATCGTCTATTAAGAAATCGACGGCGACGGAAGCGAGGGCGGAATCGACCTCCTCGTCGCTCAGCTTGGCCACGCCGTCCGGCTCGAACACCTTCTCCGAAAGCGTTTCCCTCATCACGTCGTACATGGCCTTGTCGCGGGCCAGATCCATGGCCAGCTTGGCGTCGTTCTCGCGGACTTTGGTCAGGACCACCTGCACCCCGTGCTCGGTTCCGCTCTTCAGCAACTGCTCCAGCACCCCGATGTCCGCGCTGTTCTTGGTGACGAAGGCTTCATACTCGCCGATCGTCTTGTCGACGACTTCCTTGCTGAAATCGTCGATCACGTCTCTCATCACGCGCATCGCCGGATCGCTCAATTCCTGCTGCAACTCCTGGTAACGGACCATGTACATGTCCGCGAGCAGATCCGCCACGTACATGGCATTCAGGTATGAATCCGATTTGCCGGGCTGGCTCGGCCGGTCTGCAGTCAGCGTGAACGTCTCGGTCATCGCGACCTGCTCGCCGCCCGGGGTCTCCAGCTTGATGGACTTGCGGAAATCGGAGAATTCCTTCTGATCGCCGGAAAGGACCTGCTCCACTTTGGGGGCCACTTTCCCGCTCTTGTTCTCCAGGAAGTCTCTGATGCGGGCCTGAATCTTGGTGACGTCGCCGTCCCCGCCCCCTCGGGCCTTGTCCCAGGCAGCGCGCATTTCATACCACTGGTTGCGAAGCTGATCATCCTCCGCGATCACCTTGGCCCGGGCCAGAACCAGATCCGACATGACGATCTGCTGCTGGGCCTTGACGAACACCTCCAGGGCACGCTCGCTCTGCTCAGTAGTGATCGGGTTCCTGTTCAAGGGCCGCTGGAAGATCAGGTTCACCTTGCTGCGGTAAGTCGCCGGAACAAAGCGGCAGACGGCATAGGTTCCCCCCGTGATCAGCACAATGATGAAGAGCAGCATGCCCCAGTGCTGGAACATGATGCGGACAATCTCGCGGAGCGATCTCGTGCCGTAAGAATACGAATCGTTCATGGTCGTCTCGCTATGCTTATCAAGAGCTCTTGGCCTTGTTCATCGCCCGCTCAACTCACGGCCCGATCTGGGTATTGATCCTGGGCGGGCCGATGGTCTTGCTCTTTACAAAGTTCGGCGCGTTGTAAATCTGATAGCCGAAGTTCATGCCCAGGATGCCGGTGAACGGAAACACCTTTTGGACGCCTCTCGCGAACACCTGGTCGATCCAGTCATCCGCCACGGCCAGGCCGGTCGGAGGCACATAAATCACGTCTTCATCGGCCAGATACATGTCGTATCGGAACTCGCTGCCGTTCGGCACTCGCCCATAAGGGCCGGATTTGGTGGCCGACAGCACGGCGTTCATGTCGAACACGATCGCCTCAGGCAGCGGCAAATGTTGCCGACGGACCAGCAGAATCCTCCGCGTGTCGGCCCGGGCATTGGGCCCGCCCGACCGGATGAGCGCCTGCATCAACGTCACCGGCGTCGTCGCCTCCACCAAGCCAGGCGACAGCACCTCGCCCATGACGTAGAACTTCTTCGGAGCCAGCTCCAATAGCTGCACCGTCACCTCGATCTCCTGCAGGTCGTTCTGGGCGTACATCTCGTCCAGCATCTTCTTCGCCTGGTGGACGGTCTTCCCTCCCACCAGGGCCTGCCCCACATACGGCAGGTCGATCGTCCCGTCCGGCTTGACCGGAACCAATCGTGACTGTCCGCGGGGAGCAGTCGTGATCGCCTTCTTCAACTCGACGATCTTCACATTCGCCGCCTCCACCACCACGGTCAGCTCCGGGTCCTTGATGTACCGCGCATAGGCCTTCTTGAGCTGCTCCTCCAGGTCCGCCGCCCCCAGACCTTCCGCCCGGATGCGGCCCAGCAGCAGACAATGAACGTATCCATCCCCCTGCACCGTCAGCTTCTGATCGAACCGGTCCTGGTAGGGAAACTGGATCTTGATGATGTCCTCGATCTTCAACTGGTACGGCTTCTCGGTGACGACGTTTTTTACCTGGTAGATGATCTCCAGCACGTCGCCGACGTTCAGCCGGTACGGAGGCCGGTCAACCAACTGCTCCGGCACGCCCGTTGCCATCTCCGAGGGCTGATAGAACTCGGGCGGCTCGACCGGGTTGGCGTCGGGAATCCGGTGGTTGGTCCGGGAGCAACCGGCCGCGGCGACCAGCATCACGATCGCCGTCCATCCGAACGTTTGCCATTTTCTGCTGATCATTCCTGACTCTCCGCAGCGGCGAGTTCAATCCCCTCAGGGCGCAATCGAGGCGTCCCTCACCTGGCGTTGAACCGCGGTGAGGGCGCTTTGGGCCTGGCTGTATCGCGGGTACTGACCCACATAAACCATCTGCAATGTCTCGCCCGAGCGGGATCGCGCCTCGATCCTCGGGCTCAGGCCGGCTTTCTTCAGTTTGTCAACCAGCTTGTTGGCCTCCGGCTTGTCCCGAAAAGCCCCGCATTGAATGGTGAAAAAGTCGTTGGGCCATTCGTTCATCCGCTTGGCGTTCTCCGCGAGCGGGCTGCTCGGGAAAAGTCGGGGCACGGCGGCAAATTCCATCCGGGCCTGCTTCCACTGGCCTTCGCGCTGCAGGCATACACCGTAGTTGTACCGCACCAGATCGGCGGGCGGCCCGTCCGGCAGGCCCTTGAGTGCCGACGCGAAATGCGGAATGGCTGCGGCGGACTTGCCGGCTTCGTAAAGCAGCGTCGCCGTCATCGCGTGGGCCTTGGCCGTCAAAACCGCATCCCTCGACAGCCGGATGCAATGCTGGGCATCCTCGGCGGCCTTCATCTTGTTGGACTGCTTTTCTTCGCAGAGGGCGCGAAGGTAGTAGGCCTCGGCAGACTCCGGATGGTCTGGATAGTTCTTGAGAAAGTCGTTCAGCGTGCCCATCGCCGCCTGGTAGTTGTTGCTTCGATAGGCATTCTCGGCGTCGGTCTTTTGCTGCTTGGCCGCCGGCGGCAGCTCGGCGCAGCCGACTAAAACGGGAAGGGCGAGAGCAACCAGCAATCGCTGGAGCTTCGCAGGCAGAGTCGGTTGCATCCGTGCGTGTCTTGCCATGTCAGCTTTACGCCTGTCGGTGGTACACGTCGCGCCCTCCGTGAGATCGCGACGCTCGGCACTCTCCGCATCAGACCTTGGCCGCAGAGTCCCAGACCCACGGCGCGGATAATGCTCCCCACCACTTATCGGAGGGCATGGAAGGGGCTTGAAGTCAAAAAGCCCGCAAAGAATGCTCTTATCGCCAGCCGGAATCCGCCCGCCCCTCGCGATCTCCTCCCGCTCCCAGCCCACTTGCTCCCGACAACATATCAACGCTGCCGCGCCGCTCTCCATCCGCCCCGCCGAGCTCCACGCCCTCACCCCCGGCAAAACCTGCCTCGCCCATGTTTTAGGACCCGCCCCGCCATGTCGCGAGCAATCAGAGCCCGACCGGGAGGGAGTGGCATCCACGCATCCCCCGTTCCCTGTCCCGCGTTCCCGCCTTCTCTGCGTCTTCGCGCCTCTGCGTGAGCTCTTCCCGCTCTCAAGTCTGAAATCCCCCACCCCGCCGCTCGCCCCCATCCCGACGCTTCGGCGTCTCAAACTCTCAAGTTTTGGACTTGTTTTTAGGCTAATGTTAGGATATAATACGGAGGAAGGTATGCATGTATCCGCGTAATAGGAGGGCGACCAAGAACGCCTAACAACCAAGAACTGACAACTAGACCATTCCGCCGATTGAAGGTCAAAGGGCTGGCGAAGTTGCGCGTCGTCGCGGTGGTTTGCACATAAAAAATTCTTCGCGGTTTGCAGAACGCCCCCTGCGGACTCCTCGCCGGACTGGACAGCGGGTCACCTTCGGAGAGCTGACAACTGACAGCTCTCTTTGCAGCCGTTCTCGGCGGATTGCACCTGCGGAGTCGACGGGTGGCACGGACAAACCCGGTTTGTCCGTGCTGAACCGCGAGCCGCCCTTGGAAGCCTGACGATTTTCCTTGCGGCCGTTTGCGGCGCTTTGCACCCCCAGGCAGGTGCAGACGCCCGATGCCTCCAGCCCATGACACCCCAAGGAGGCCATGAACGACGAAGAACCAAGCACCAACGACTGACAACTTGCTCGAAACCGGCGGGGAAAACCGGCCCCCGTAGTAGCCTTGACTGGCCGATTGACACCCCCGCCGCCGGCCCTATAATCCGCCTCGCCGTGGGCGGCCGGCATCGCCTCGATGCTGCGCGGCGGCCGGCCCACGATCAGCGACGCTGGAACGTCGCTTGGTCCGTAGTGCGGACTATCTCCTGGCCGTGCCCGATGCGCGCGCATGCGGTCACGGGGCAGATGAGCCACATGCAACGGATTGTGTTGGTCATCCTTGGGACCGCCTTTATTACCGGGCTATGCCCGGCCGGTGCGGCTGCCCAGATATCCAGTACCCCTGAGGAGCCGGTCGGGTCGGCCCTCGACGAGGAACTCCAGCCTCTCCTGCCCCCCGGGATCAGCGATTTCAACATCGAGCTCTACGGCAAGCAGGCCTACACCTGGACCTTGCCTGACGGCGCCAAGACCATCGAGGTCTTAGGCGATTTCTCCGCCCGGATGGGCCAGTACAAAGTCGCTGCCAATGACGCCGTCATCTGGTTCCAGCGGCACGAATGGCAGGACCGGCACTACCTGGACCTCGAGATCTTCCTCTGGCAGGGCGCCGAGATCATCCAGCCCTCCGGCACTACCGAGAAAGGCCCGGCCCTGCTCGTCACGCTGAGGAGCTTCGGCACCCTGATTCTCAACGCGGATGCCCACGCCGCCGTCGATGATTCGCAGAGCGACCTCTTCCTCGAAGCCTCGCGCGCCCGCGGCCTCCTCGAAGTCGTCCCCCCGACCGAAGCCCAGAAGGCGGCGACGCCGGTGGAAGTGGCTCCGACCGTCGAAAAACTGCTCGCCGCCCAGCCCAAGCCCCCCCGCATCGTGGCCTTTTCCGTCGGACCCCAGGGACAACTGCAGCATGAGCAGCACGGCGACCAATCGGTGATCATCGCCACTGGGGACGTTTTTGTGTCGCAAGGATCGCCCGCCGAAAGCGGCGAATACCTGGAACTCCACGCCGACGCGGCCGTGCTCTATCTTCGCGCTGACAAGCTGGGACAAACGTTACCGGGCATCCTGGAGCAGGAGCAGCCCCAGCCGAAGAAGCGCCGGGGAGCGAAGAACGAGCTGGAAGCTCAGCCGACGGAAGTCTCGCCGCCGGCGGAGAGCGGGAACAAGAAGGACAGGCTGGACCGCCAGGCCTTTCGCGAATGGGTCTCCGCCGCATATCTGGAGGGGGACGTCGTACTGACCCGTGGCGAGCGGATGATCCGAGCGTCGAAGCTGTACTACGACTTCGAGGCCGAACGGGCCCTCATTCTCGACGTCGTCATGCGGGCCCTGGAGCCGTCGAAAGGTCTGCCCATCTATGTGCGGGCCGAGCAGGTCCGCCAGTTGTCGCCGACCGAATACAACGCCGAGAAAGCCCTCATCACTACCAGCGAATTCCATACACCGCATGTGGCCATCGGCGCCGAGAAAGTCACCCTGACCGATCGCACGCCGCGGAACGAGCGCGGGGACGTCATCGGCGTGGAGGCCGGCACGTACAAGGCCTACAACACGACCCTGGACGTCGAGGGCGTACCCATCGCCTACTGGCCGTTCTCGCAAGGCGACTTCTCCCGCGACCGCATGGCATTCCGCAGCGCCAAGTTCGGCTACGAGAGCGACTTCGGCGCGGTCGTTGAAACCCGCTGGTACCTGTTCAACCTGCTCGGTCTCCAGCAACCCGAGGGATATGACGCCACGCTCAAGCTCGACTATTTCAGCGAGCGTGGGCCGGGCGTCGGCATCGACATGGACTATCACCGTGACGATTACTTCGGCCTGCTGCGGACCTACTACATCAACGACCACGGCAATGACGACCTTGGCTCCGGACCCTTGAACAACGTGTCACCGGACACCGAAAACCGCGGTCGGGCCCTGTGGCGGCATCGCCAGTTGCTGGGCAAGGGCTGGGAGCTCACTCTCGAAGGTTCGTACATCAGCGATGACCAGTACATGCTGGAGTACGAGCGCAACGAGTGGGAGAACGCCAAGCCGCCGGAAGACGCCATCTACCTGGTGAAGCGTCAGGACAACTGGCAGTTCTCCACTCTGGCGAACTGGCGGCTGAACGACTTCCTCACCGAAACCGAGCACTTCCCCGACGCAAAGTTCAGCCTGATCGGCGAGCCGCTCGGTGAGATCGCGACGTTGTATTCCGAGTCCCGCACGGGCATGGTCCGCTACCGTCCCGACGAGAGTTACCTGCGACAGCCCTCGCCCAACGGACCGAACCCCTGGAACGACCCCCACCGGACCGGTTCCGTCGTCCGAGGGGACACCCGCGAGGAACTGGAATTCCCCGTTCCCAGTCTCGGCCCCGTGAAGCTCACGCCCTACGCCATGGGCCGGCTGACCGGCTGGGACGACTCGCCCACGCCCGACAGCGGCAATCTGGGGCGGGGCTTCGCGTCATACGGTTTGCGGGGTAATACCATCTTCAGCAAGGTGGATGACTCGGTTGAGTCGGAGATGCTGGACCTGCACCGTTTGCGGCATGTCATCAAGGCCGAGGGGTCGTTGTGGAACGCTCATTCCAACAAGGACCCGCTCGATCTCAGCCCGTTCGATCCGGATGTAGAGCAGATCGACGACTTTGGCGGCGGCACCATCGGCGTGCGGCAGCGCTTCCAGACCCAGCGCGGCGGGCCCGGCAAATGGCGGACGGTCGACTGGATCGTCTGGGACGTGTTGGCCGGCTTCTTCAACGATGCCGAGAAGCACATGCGGACGGACGGCGATTACATCTACAGCCGGCCGGAGGACAGCCGTTCCTCCAATTTCATCGCGACCAATTTCCAATATCGCATCAGCGATTCAACTGTCGTGGTCTATGACGGCGTTTACGACACGAACCGCGGCAACATGGGCACCAGCGCCATCTCGCTGGCCGTGGAGCGTGAGCCGCGAATGTCGTATTTCGTCGGCTGGCGCTATGTCCACGACACCGACGACAGCCTGCTCGGCGGTGGGGCCAATTACAAGCTGACCGAGAAGCACACCGTCGCCATTCGCGAGTTCTACGACCTCGATGCCGGCAGGAACTACAGCACTGAGCTCGCCTACATCCGCAAATGGCCCCGCTGGTACAGCTCTATCGCTTTCGACGTGGATCGCACCCTCGATGAGTGGGGCGTCAACTTCAGCGTCTGGCCCGAAGGCGCCCCCAAGCTCGGCCTCGGCTCCAAGCGCTTCACCGGCCTCTCCGACTCGGTCGGCATCAGCCCGGAATAAAATCAGGGTGGCACGGACAAGGCATGCGAGCAGGCGGAACCGCCTGCTCGCATGCCTTGTCCGTGTACGCCCTCCACTTTGATGCCCCCGCTTTCACTCGTACAATCCCCGCTGATGGCCAACCCCCTGCCGATTGCCAATCTGACCGTCTGGCGTATGGCCATTCCCATGCGCCGGAAGTTCAAGCACGCGACGGCTGAGCGGGCGGTCGCCGATCCCATCGTCCTCGCGGTCGAACTGGCCGATCACACCGTCGGCTACGGTGAGACGCACCCTCGCCCCTACGTAACTGGTGAGTCGCACGAAGGCGTGCTGGCCACAATCCGCGACGTCTTCGTTCCAATCTTGCTTGAAACGCGTCCGGCCAACTTCGGTGAGGCTCTGGAGGCCGCCGCGGCCCTGCCGACGGTCGACGACACCGGGCGGTCCATCACCGCTGCACGGGCCGCGGTGGAACTCGCCGTGCTCGATGCCTACGGGCAGGCTTTCAACCGCTCGCTGGAGACGCTGGCCGGATGGCTGGACGATCCGCAACTGGGCCCGCCCGGCAGCCGCAACACCGTGCGCTTCAGCGGCGTTGTGTCCGGCGTCGAGCCCCGGCGGGCGGCCTGGTCGATCCGCAAGATGCGGTTGTTCGGCTTGCGCGATTTCAAGTTGAAGGTAGGCGACGAGCAGGACGACGAGCGGCTGGATGTCGCCGTGCGAACCCTGGGCGGCAGCCTGATCCAGGGCCGCACGAGCCTTCGCATCGACGCCAACGGAGCTTGGTCCCTGGACCAGGCCACGGAAAGACTGCGGCGATGGCAGACCTTGCCGATCGCGTGCGTCGAGCAGCCGCTGGCCAAGACCGACCCCCAGAGCTGGGCGGCGCTGGCCCGGCGCACGACGCTGCCGCTGATGGCTGACGAATCGTTGGTCACGCCGCAGGATGCCGAGGACCTCATCGTTGATCACCGGGCATCGTGGTTCAACATCCGCATCAGCAAGAACGGCGGCTTGATCCCGTCGATGCAGCTCGCCGCCACCGCCCGACGGCACAACATGCAGTATCAACTCGGCTGCATGGTCGGCGAGACCAGCATCCTCTCTGCGGCAGGCCGGTGGTTTCTGCAACTGGTCCCCAACGTCCGTTTCGCCGAGGGAAGCTTTGGAAGTTTCCTGCTGCGAGATGACGTCATTCCCAAAGGGATCCGCTTCGGCTTCGGCGGCCGCTGGCAGCCAATGACCGGCCCCGGCCTCGGCCTCACCATCCAACCCGAAACCCTCGATCGCCTGGCCGGCCAACCCCCGGAGCGAATCGTTTTCTAGGAAGAACGTATCGCTCTACTTCCGCGGTGCCTGCGCGTTGATCTGCTGCACGATCTTCTCGTCATCCGGCAGCAGTCCTGCCTTGACCAGCCGCGGTATCAGCGGCACCCAGCGCTGCTCGCGGGCGAATACGTCGCGGAAGATCGGCAGCGACTGCTCGACCTGGCCGTTGGAGGCCAGCGAAACCGCCTGCCAGAACGGAAGCTCCACGATCTGCGGAGCCAGTTTCGCGGCGGCGGTGTATTCACGGTTGGCTGCCGCGAAGTCCTTTTTCTCCATCGCCGCGTCGCCGGCGTTCATGTGGTTATAGGCCCGCTGGATGGTCACCAGCCGTTTCAACTCGCCTATGGGGTCGGCGCTGTCCTCCACCCGCAGATCGAACAGCCGGTCTTCCCAGGGCTTGCCGCTGGAGGCGGCCTTCACGATCACCATCGCCGCCGACTGCTGCCCGCGGATATCGCCGCCGGCCTGCTGCGCCGCCTCCAGCGCCGCCACCAGCCGGTCCGCCAGGTCGCCCTTGCTCTCCCGATACGCCTTGGCCATCGCCGGCCAGATGGTGTCGTTTTCCATCAGGTTGGCCTGCACCGAAAACTGCTCGGCCTCGTCGACGATATGCCCGGCGGGCATGATGCACTTGTCGCCGGTATGGGCCATTACTCGGCCCTGGGCGTCGATCATGGCCACCTGCCGCACCGCATTGCGCGGGTCGCTGGCCAGCAGGCCGCGGAGCGCCTCGGGCGCAGACTTGCCGCGTCGCATCATCTCCAGGCCTAGCGAGCCATAAGCCGGATCGACTATGGACTGCGTGGCCACGGCCCCCATGCCGGCCTCAGCCCACGGCACCACGCAGCCGACGCTGAACCAATGCGATTGCACCGCCACGCCCAGCTCGCCGGTGACCTTGTCACGGGCGACAATCGAGAAGGTGTGGACCGGCCGTTGCGAAGCGGCGAACGATGTCGAGCGGACCGCCAGCGAGTCCGTGGCCGAACGCGACGCGCAGGCGCCGCACAAAACCGCGAAGATGAACAGACAACAGCCTTTCATGGCCATCTCCTTCAGCGCTTCCCATCAATTGCTTCCGTCGTCGACACATCGGCTTCCGCCGGCCCCAGCCCCTCGGCCTTCGCCCGCAGGCGGATCACGCCTGGCGTGGACGTTGATTGTACGATCACCTGGCAGAACCCGTTGAAGAGCTTGCGATGCACCCGCGGCCATTCCAGCCCGCCCGTTAGCCGGACGCCTTTGCCGAGGCCGCCGGGGCCGCGGTCGTTCTTGACGATGATGATGAGATCATTCTCGCCCGGCTTGAGCACCTTGGCCACGTCCAACCCGTGTGGCAGTTCCCAGTCATGCGTCTCACCAAGCAACGTGCCGTTGAGGAACACCCGGCCGTGATCGTCGATCTGCCCGATCGAGAGATGGCTCATTCCCGCCCGAAGGTCGCCCTCAGCAACTGTGAAGCGGGCCCAGTAGCATGCAAACGCATTCTCGCCATGTATCGAACCAGCCGCGCCGGCTATGTCGACAACGGTTCCGCCGGCGCCCTCAAGTTCCGCGATCGCTGGTGGTTTCTCGGGAAAGCCGCTCGTCGGCGCCATTTTCCAGTTCTCTATCTTCTGGCTGATCGTTCGTGGAACAAAGCAGTCCCGCTCGTGGCTGCTGGGATCACCGTTGCCGACGCCGATGATTCGCCCCGGTCCCCCGATCTCAAAGTAAACGTCGTTGCTCGCCGTTGGGACCGCGAATTGCGGATCGTCGACCGCCGGAAGCCCATCGGCGCACGGTCCTTCGATTCTCGTCTCGTCCCGCGCTCTGTCAGCGTCGATCGTAAAGACCGTAAAGACACACAGGTCTTTCCCGTTAGCAAGAATCTCGCGACGATCTGGGGCCAGCCTCAACTGCGCCGGTTCTCCGGTAGTGGCAATGCGGGCCCGCTTCATCGGCCGGCCATCCTTGAGTCCCACCGCGTCCAGAGCACCGGGCTCGTACGGCACGCTCCACTCGGCGTGCCCGTACCGCTCGACCCTTTTCTCGCCCAAATCCGCGCCATTCAACGACAACCGCACGCTATCCGCGTTTGTGAAGCACCACACGTCGACAGGCTGCCCC
>DATKKX010000499.1:0-4486 GCA_035542775.1 Phycisphaerae bacterium
TAGCCATACGGGCGACTGACCGAACTTTATCACGCCACGGCCCCGGGCCAGAGAACGCCCCTACAGGACAGCCCTGCGGCAGGCTCACGTCAACCACCCGCTGCGATCCTCAGCACGTCCAACAGGTTGGCCGCACCGTCCCCTCGGCGTTCCAGTCCGAATTACCCCTGTCTCACCTGCCGAATGACCGTGTCGATGACCGGGCGGAATCTGCTGTGATACGTAGGGAAGGGTTGTGCCACTGTGGTGCCAATCGCCCGCCGGAATTTGCTCTCAGAGAAGCTGCGCCTCGCAATCGCGATTGGAGGCGTGGCGTTCGCGGTCTTCCTGATAGTCACCATCCAGAGCCTCTACTACGGTTTTCGCTCCGGCGCTGGTGATTTCGCACGGCAATTCCCGGCCAGCCTCTGGGTTGTCCAGCCGGGTATCGGTGACCTCGCACGGTCCAGTTCCGAAATACCGTCATCTCTTCAGCCTGAGGTTGCTGGGGTCCCCGGCGTCGCCGCGGCTATTCCAGCCGAAGGACGGCTGCAGAGGATAACCATCGACGGCCATGAAGAGCTCAGCTTCGTGCTTGCCTTCGAAGACGGGCCCGCGGCGACGGCTGCCTATAAACAACTCGGCTACGATGCTGCGCCCAGCGCCGGGCAGATCATCGCTCACAGCTCGCTGGCGCACCGCGGCCAGACCGTCACCTTGAACGAACGGCAGCTGTCTGTCGTCGACACCTATAGCGGAGGAATACCGATGGCCGGGTACTCCTTCATTAACTACGAGGACGCGCGGGCCGCATTTGGCGTTCCGGGGTACGTCAACTACATAGTCGTCTACCCGGTCGCAGGCTACTCACCCCAGGACGTCGCGCACGCCATACAGGCGGCGCATCCGGACGTCAGCGTGCTAACAAGTGAGCAGCTCGTCGAGTTTACGGGGCGAGCCGTCGACTCCTTCTTGCCAATCATCTCAGTGCTCCTGGCCATCGCCTTCCTGGTGGGGGCGGCCGTCGTCAGCCTTATCATCTACACAGCAACGGTTGAAAAGTCGCGCGATTACGCGGTGCTCAAAGCTCTCGGAGCGTCAAACGCGCGTCTCTACCTTGTTGTCCTCAGCCAGAGCTCCATCGTCACTGCCGCCGGATTCATCGTGGGCACACCCCTGTCCCTGCTCGTAGCCTCAGTCGTCCGCCAGAGAGTGCCGGAATTCCTCACTCACACAGACTGGACCTCTATCGCCGTGGTCCTGGGAGCCGTCGTTTCAATGAGCCTCATCGCCGCATACATCCCCGTCAGCAGGATAGCCCGTATCGATCCGGCGATGGTCTTCCGGGCATGACACAGCCGGCCGGAGGACAGGCGGAGGCACAGGCCGGACAGCCGATTCTAGTCGTGCGGAACCTCACCAGGGTATTCGGCGAAGGCTCAACCAGGGTGCTGGCAGTCAATCACATTGACCTGAGTGTTCAACGCGGCGAATTCGTCTTAATCATGGGCCCGTCCGGCTCCGGTAAGACAACTCTGCTGACGATGATCGCAGGGCTTCTCCGCCCGACTGAAGGGACCGTTGAAATAGCAGGCCGCGAGATCACGGCTATGAGCCACAGCGAGTTAACAAATGTCCGCCGGCACTCAGTGGGGTTCGTCTTTCAAACCTTCAATCTCCTGGAGTCACTGAGCGTATCTGAGAACGTTGAGGTCGCGCTGAACCTGGCAGGCGCTAGCGGCCGCGCCGCGCGCGCCACGGCCGAGCGTATACTGGGCGAGCTCGGGATGGGGCGGCGCCTGAACTTCAAGCCGAACGCACTCTCGGCGGGCGAGAAGCAGCGCGTCTGCATAGCTCGCGCACTCGCGAACGACCCAGAGCTGGTGCTGGCTGACGAGCCCACCGCAAACCTTGACTCGGTGAACGGGCGCGAAGTTCTCGAGCTTCTAAGCGGCATCGCCCGGGAAAAAGGACGGACAGTTGTCGTCGTCTCGCATGACGAGAGGATCAGCGCGTTCGCGGATCGCGTCCTGTGGCTGGAAGACGGCTCGTTCAAAGACAGAGCGTCTCCTTAAAGTAGCTGCCTGCTCTCGGGATCTACGATTATCTTGGACACATCCGTTGTTCGATGCTGCCTAGGCGCAGTTATGCGCCGCAGAAATCTGCGCGATGGCCTCACCGGACGGACCATCTCCGCGTCCTGCCACGCCACCGCAGTTTCGTTGGTCTACGAACAATGAGGCTCCAGCGAGATTCCCGCCAGTGACCGCACCGCTGCCAGCGAATCCAGAATCGTGACCTGGCCATCGCAGTTCAGATCGGCGAATGTCGCGTCGCCGAAGTCAGACCCCATCGCCGGGCAACCCGGCTGCTGGTCTCGCTCGATGCTTAAGCCCGCTGACCACTTCAGTAGCGCGAGCAAATCCATCTCGTCCACGACTCCGGAGCAGTCCGCGTCGCCCAGCGCGTATCTTGGAATACTGATCAGCGGCTCGCCCGCCCCATGGTCAAAGCGCAGAGGCTCGTTGAGAATAAGCGAGCCAAGACCCGCAACCGTGCCGCTTTCCTCGTTCGTACACCCTGGGCAGACGACGACGACATCTCCCGACTGAAAGCCGCTGCCACCCGAGACGGCCAGTTCGTTGTCACCGGCCCGTGCACTCGCGGTGAGGTCAGCGCCGGCCTGCACGGGCCGGCAGCGTGAGAACTCGGATGTGTTCCCGTCCAAGTCCGTTGCAGTGGTGGTGACGAACTGACCCTCGGGCACCGTGGCCTGCGTGAACGTACTGTCGATCACCGCGCGGCCTGCGAGATCGGTATGGACGTCGGTGTAGCCCAGGTAGTGCTCGCCCTCTCCATACCCCGAGCCATCGCACTCCGTATTCGCGTAGAACTCGATGCGGTAGGAGCGGCTGCCCAGGTTCGTGTCCAGGGTACCACCGATGCGCAGCCCGCCGATGGTCGCCGCCGCGAACCCTATCACGGGAAAGTTCTGGCGTGCGTTCGGCCCGCTGTCGAAGTCGCCGTTGTCATTGAGATTCGGACCTGTTGGGTCGATGTCGATCCCCAGCCCAGACGTGCCTACCGGCTCATTGTCATGGATCGCGTTGACGATTATGCGGTTGCCGGTGCCTCCCAATATCGAAATGCCGACGCCGTTGTCACGGATGATGTTGTTGGTGATCATCGTCCGTACCCCATCACCGATCAGCACGCCGGTTGTGCTGTAGGCGATGGCGTTTCCGGCGAGCGCGTTGTCCGCGGCGTTCTCATCAACCTGCACACCCACCTCGCCATTCGGCATGGCGCCGCCCACGGGGGCCGGCTGCCCGGTAACGCCACCTCCCGTCATCGTTCCGATCAGGTTATCGTGCACAACGTTGTTCTTCGAACCCGGTTGCGTTATGAGCACAGACCTGTCCTGAAACCCGCGGATGATGTTGTCTCCGACGTCGTTGCCCTCGCTGCCAAGTATGATCACCCCGTTATCCTGGCCTAACGGCGTACCGGCGCCGTCGGCAAAGACGCCGATGGAATTGCCTTCGATCCTGTTGTTCTGTGAGTTGCGGACGACGACCGACCAGTCAAGAAACCCGGCGATCACGTTACGGCGGGCAGGTTCCGTACTGCCGATGGTGTTGTCGTGCGCATAGAACGACAACGCCACCCCGAAATGCTGGTTCCCGCCCTGCAACGGAATCCTCATGCCTGACGCATCGGTGCCGATGAAGTTGCCATACACCACATTCCCTGTGGCTGCCTCGCCCCTGATGGCGATGCCTCCCTCAGGGGCATCCAGGGTCGGAGCAGTTGTCTGGTTTACGGAAATCAAATTGCAGTCCCCGTCGCAAGCGCCAATCGTATGGTGGCGGCCGCCGATCCTGTTGTTAGGTGACTCAATGAGGATGCCGCCCGGCGAAGTGCCAACAGCCACGCTTCCCGTCGTGTCGGTGCCAATGAAATTGCCCTCAAACGCGTTGCCGCCGCCTCCCGTCAGCCGCATCGGCCAGTCCAGCGTTGAGTTGATGTCCAGCCCGCGCAGATCGCTGTTGCCACCCGAAACGACAAGACCATAGTTCTGGATCGCCACCTTTCCTTCACCCGGCTGCGTCGAGCCGTCGATCACGACGGGGTCGGTAATCTCGGGCCATGGGAAGGTAGCCTCGATCAGGGGAAAAGCCGGAATATTGAAGTTGATCGTGTCTCTTCCAGAGGTGCCGTTAGACTCCTCGATCGCAGCCCGCAGGGTGCACTCCGGCGCGCCACCGTCGATGTCCTGGCCCGTATCGCATGTTCCGTCTCCCACGGATTCATCGACCGCGTTCTCCACCGAGTTCACGACAAACAGGTGAGTTGCCGGCAACTGCCAGCTCATGCTGTGACAGCCGGGCGTGTTCGTAACCTTGTGCGCGCCGGAGCCGTCGGCGTTCATCACCCACGGGTATAGCTGCGTGCCGCCGCGGTTGCTCACGAAAGCGATCATGGACCCCTCCGGCGACCAGGCGGG
>DATKKX010000500.1:0-12175 GCA_035542775.1 Phycisphaerae bacterium
GTACGGAGAGAGCGAGTTGATATTCGTGTATGGCCCAGCAGGCGCGAGGATCTCGGCCTTGTCAGCGCGGACATCATAGAACAGGTTCAACTGGGCATTGGCCACGCTCGCCACGCAAGCGACCAACACCAATCCTAACAACATCTTTCTCATTGCTTGAGCTCCTTCCTCCACGATAGGTGGAGATCCCTGATTCCCCGAAGCATGGCTCACATTGCCGCTTCGGTTTGGGGCCGTTGCCTACCGGGGCGTCGGGCCACCCATCCCAACAGCACTTTGTTTTACTTCGCTGACCGGGACCATCCCGATCCCCGAAGCCCACGCGAGTCTGCCCGGAAGTAACAAACTGCGCGTCGAACGAAGGTGAACTCACCAGCACTGAGCATAGAACCGGAAGAACCTACGCTAGACTGGATCGCTCTCCCTCCTATCCATTCCCTGGTACTATACTACCGAAAACCTGCGGGTCTGTCAATCCTTTGACCCCATGGAACTTGGCGCTCTTGCATTCGCCGCATCCCATCGGCGGCCGCCCGGCATTGTCTCTCCTGCTTAACCTGCCGCAGCGGGCTCGGATTGACCGCCGGCTTAACGGTAACACCGTACCAGCACTCGCACTCAATGGAAGACGTTTATGAGCTCTCGCCGGCCACCGCCGCGGCAAACTGCCACAACAAGCGCCGGGGCTCCCACGCTCCGACAACTATCTTACACCGACCGGGGCTGCGTTTTCAAGGTTTAAGAAGGCTAAAAAAGCTGAATTTCGGCCGACATGACGGCGGGGACGAATACATCTAATGGCTTATGGAATATGGACTTAAGCTTGGTGGCCTGCGGTTGTGCCGCGGGCAAGCGCAGAATTAACGGCCTTATCAGCCCAGCTCCACTGGGTGCGGGCCGTTTTTTTTGTCCGCTAAGGCACCTACGGCCGACGCCGGGACTTTCAACCGGCAAACCCCACTTCGTGCAGGAATCGCCGGGCCGGATGAGCCGCGGCAAGGCCCACGGGGCGATGGGCGCCGAATTCCCGGCGGCCGGCACAGGCGCGCCGAATTTCATCGAAAGCGGCAATACCGGCGGCGCCCCGGAGCCTGACGTCGACGGCCTCGATATCGCATGCCCGCAGCACCACGTCCGTCACGGCGAGTCGCCATGGCCCGCCTGCTGCCACGGTAATGTCACTGATCGCGTTGCCGCCGCCATGCATGCCGAGTGGGCGCAAGTCTGAAGGCTGCCTGCGATCCGCCGGCAACGAGCCCGCGCCGGCGGCGAACCGCGCCAGGGCGTCGAAGATCATCGTCACCGCGCGCTGCCGCGACTCCACCGAATAGCCGGCAACATGCGGCGTGGCGATGTCGACGCGACGGACCAACTCGGGGTCGATGGCGGGCTCGTTGCGCCATACGTCCAGCACCACGGCGGCCAGGCGGCCGGCGTCAATGGAGGCAAGCAGATGGTCCTCCCGGACCACGTCCCCGCGCGACGTATTGATGAGAATCGCCCCTGTTTTCAGGGCTGCGAGCCACTTGGTGTCGACCATGCCGCAGGTGCGGTCGGCGCCTTCGTGCGTGAGCGGCACATGCAGCGTAACGATGTCGGCGGCGCCGGCGAGGTGCTCGAAGGGGACGTAATCCACAGGCGAGGAGGAGGGCTGAGGGCTCGCGGCCGCGTGCAGGCGTTGTAACGGTGGGTCGCATCTGAGTACCTGCATGCCGAGGGCTTGGGCCCATCGGGCGATGATCGAGCCGATGCGTCCGACGCCGATCACGCCGAGGACCCTGGCGCCAAGGTCGAACTGTCTCCGCCGGGCCAGCGCCAGCAGGGCCGCCAGCACATATTCCGCGACAGGCACTGAATTGCAGCCCGCGGCGGAGGCAACGGTGATGCCCCGGCTGAGCAGCCAGGAGGTGTCAAGGTGATCCATGCCGGTCGTGACCGTGCCGACAAAACGGACGCGCGAGCCAGCGAGCAGGGCCGCGTCGACCCGGGTGACCGACCGGACGACGAGCGCATCGGCGTCGGCGAAGGCGGCCGATCGGATGGCGCGCCCGGAGAAGGTCGCGACCCGCCCCAGCCGGCTGAAGGTTTCACGGCCGCCGGGGATGTCCTCGTCGACGAATATCAACATGGACGCATTCTAGCCGTTTCCGGCTATGATGCCGCCATGAACGACGAAAACCTGCATTCCATCGTGATCGCCGGCGCGATTGAAAAGCTGCGCGATCACATGGCCCAGATTGAGCGGTGCGTGGGGCTGTTGAATGACGAGCAACTGTGGTTTCGGCCGAACCAGTCGAGCAACAGCGTCGCCAACCTGCTGCTGCACCTGCGGGGCAATATGGGCCAGTGGATGCTGGGCGGCCTCGGCGGGCGGCCTTTCGAGCGTCATCGCCAAGCCGAGTTCGATGCCCGGGATGCCGGCACCGGCAAGCAGCCGCTGGCGCCCTTGCAGAACATGGTCGAAACCGTCTGCGAGCTACTGCAGATTCTGCCCGACGGCGGCCTGGTGCAACGTTATCTGATCCAGGGCTACACCGTGACGGGGGCTTCCGCGCTCATGCACGTGGTCGAGCACTTCGCCTTTCATACCGGGCAGATTGTGACGACGACCAAGTGGCTGCGGGATGTCGACGTGAGCCTATACGACAAAGATGGGCACCGCCGCGACGGCCGACTAAGCGGGACGCCGTGAGAGCTCCACGTTTATTGCGCAGGCAGGATGAACGAAAAGAAGCCGGTCAGGACTTGCTGCATCAGCAGGAACAAGGTGCTGAAGACGATGTTCAGGATCTGAATGGCGATGTTGGCGAAGTCGGTCTTGTACACCTCTGCGGGCGTCAGCGTGCCCGTGGTTCCTGTTGTTGTCTGTGCCAATAAGAACATATGTCCCTCGATTCCATGCTCCCGGCTTCGAGCCCACCCGTGGGCCTCATCCTCCCCTGCCAGATCATACCCAGGTCCGCCGCGGGCAGTTGCGGCCGTCTTGCGCGGGCGGCCGGTTTTCAGCCGTTGCAGAACTTGTGCGTAATTCGGGGCTCGTCTGTCGCAGCCATGCCCGGCATCTTATAATCCGACCGTCAGACAGGGCTCCTGACAGGACATCGGCGGCTTGACCATGGCTTCGAGAGAGACAATTCCAACCGAAGATAACCGATTGGCGGTTTGTAACGCGGGTGTGGTTTCTTTTCTGAACGCCCGCCCGCTCTGGAAATTCCTCGCCGGCCGCGACGGGCTCACCATAATGCCCAGCGTTCCATCCGGCCTGGCCCGGATGCTGGCGGACGGCCGATGCGACATCGCCCTGCTGCCGGTGGTGGATTACTGGCGAGCCCGGCGGCGGCTCACCCGGGTCTCGAACGCCTGCATCGCCAGCGACGGGGAGACCATGACGGTCCGGGTCTTTTCCAAGACGCCGCCCGAGCGTCTCGAGCGCCTACAGATCGATGCCGATTCGCATACGTCGGTCGTGCTGGCCCAGTTGCTGTGGCTGGAGCGATACCGACGCGAGCTGGAACTGGTGCCCTGGAGGGCGGCGCGGCGGGAGTCGCACCCGGCATTGGGTCCGCCGGGGCTTAGTGGGCCCGGGACGGCGAGCGGCCGGACCAAGACCTCGTTTGAAGGCGTGGAAGCCGTCCTCCTGATCGGCGACAAGGTGATCGGTAACGCCCCGGAGGGTTATCCGTTCGAGATTGATCTGGGCGCGGCCTGGAAAGAGCTGACCGGGCTGCCGTTCGTCTTCGCCGCGTGGTATGGGAGCAAAGAGAAGGATCACGCCGCCGCAGCCCGCATGCTCGAGGAGGCCCGCGATGCCGGCGTGGCCATCGCCGAGCAGATCGCCGAGGAAGAGGCCCCGCAACGAGGCTGGCCGCGGGATGTCGCGGTGAGGTATCTCTGCGAGAAAATGCGGTACACGCTCACGGAGGCCATGCGGGCCGGGATGGACCGCTTCTTCAGCATGGCCTACGAGCGCGGGCTGCTGTAATGACCGGATCGGCCGAGAGCACGTCGGGCGGCCGTCTTTCGCGGCGGGATCTTCGAGACCTGTACCTCTCCAAGTCGATTCACGCCCTCGGCCGCATGGCGCTCGAAACGTGCCAGCGCCTTCACCCCGAGGACTATCGCACCTACGTCGTGGACCGGAACATCAACTACGCCAACTGGTGCACGGCGCGATGCATCTTCTGCAACTTCAAGGCCGACCCGCCGGACATCCCGACGAGGCGGAGCGGCCTGCCTGCCGGGTATACGCTCACGTTCGAGGAAATCGGCCGAAAGATCGAGGAATTGCTGGCCATCGGGGGGACGCAGGTTCTCATGCAAGGCGGCCTGGTCCCGGCCGACGGCCCGGTCGGCCTGCCGTTCGAGTGGTACCTGGACCTGATGCGATTCATCAGGAAGAACTACCCGAAGATCCACGTTCACGCGTTCAGCCCGCCGGAGATATTCGCGTTCCACCGCGTCTATGGCATGACGATCGGCGAGGTGCTGGCCCGGCTGCAGGAAGCCGGGCTGGAAAGCGTGCCGGGCGGCGGCGGCGAGATCCTTTCCGACCGCGTGCGGAGGAAAATCGGCATTGGCAAGGCCATGACCGCCGATTGGCTGGAGGTAATGCGGCAATGCCACCTCCTCGGCATGCGCACGAGCTGCACGATGATGTTCGGGCACATTGAGACACTCGACGAGAGGCTTCAGCACCTGGAGCTGTTGCGAGAATTGCAGGACGAGTCAATGGGGCGGAACAACGGCGGCGGTTTCGGGGCGTTTATCTGCTGGCCTTTCCAGCCCGCGGGCACGCCGCTCGGCAGGATGAAGCGGCTGCCATGGCAGGGATCAACGCAGGAGGAGGACAAGGCTCCGGTAGGCTCGAACGCCGAAGTGGAGACGCGACCACTGAACGACGGCGAGCACCTTCTCCTGGCCGACGCACACGAGTACCTGACGATGCTGGCGATCAGCCGGCTGGCTTTGGACAACATTCCGAATATCCAGTCAAGCTGGGTGACGATGGGGCCCAAGATCGGGCAGCTTGCCCTTTTTTTCGGGGCCAATGACATGGGTTCGGTGATGATGGAGGAGAACGTGGTCAGCGCCGCGGGTACGAGCTTTCGGCTGAACGAGGACGAAATCCGCAGGCTCATCGCGGACGCCGGCTGGCGGCCGCAGAAACGCGATTATTATTACCGGCCGATTGATTGAGACGTAGGTGGGACGGCCTCTTTCTGAATTTGCCCGGCGCCGGCGCTCGGCCTTACGATGGCGCACCCGTCGATAGGTCGAACGCCGGCTGCGTGCAGCCTCTTGTGGGGAGGTCCTGGGGATGACAGACAAAGCGGGCTTGTCCGCTGCTCGCAACGTGCTTCTGGCCGGCGCGATTCTGGCATTGACCTTGTCGTCATACCTGCCGGCAATCCATGGCGGCTTCATCTGGGACGACGACGATTACGTCACGCAAAACGCGGCCCTGCGGGATTTGCAGGGGTTGGGCCAGATCTGGTCGCGACCCGGCTCCGTGGCGCAGTATTACCCTCTGACCTACACGACATTTTGGGTTGATTACCACCTGTGGGGACTGCGGCCGCTGCCCTACCACGTGGAGAACGTGGTCCTCCATGCGATCAGCGCGATCATACTCTGGAGATTGCTCGCGGGTCTGGCGGTTCCGGGCGCCTGGCTGGCCGCGGCGCTGTTTGCGCTGCACCCGGTGCAAGTCGAGTCGGTGGCCTGGATCACGGAACGCAAGAATGTGCTCGCCGGCGTGTTCTATGTCGGTGCGGGATACGCCTACCTCAGCGGCGCCGGCCTGCTCGGCGGAGACAGGACCGGCGCAGCACGGCCGGCGTGGTCCGCGGTTTCGCTGCTCCTTTTCCTTTGCGCTCTGTTGAGCAAGACAGTGACCTGTTCGCTGCCGGCTGTTCTGCTGCTGATCATCTGGTGGAAGCGGGAGGGCGATGTCCGCCGACATGCGCGGGCGCTGGCCCCGTTCTTTGTCGTCGGCATGGTCTCCGCAGCGATGACGGTGTGGATGGAACGGTACAACGTCCAGGCGGTCGGCAAGGAATGGGGCTTGTCTCCGCCGGCCCGATGCCTTCTCGCGGGCCGGGCATTGTGCTTCTACGCGGGCAAGCTCTTCTGGCCGAGCCGGCTGGCATTCATTTACCCGCGGTGGCAGATCAACACCAGCGACTGGCAGCAGTACCTGTACCCGATCGCGGCAGTCGCAGTGATGGTTGCGCTGTGGCTGGCCCGGCGAAGGATCGGCAAGGGGCCTCTGGTCGCGGCGCTGTGCTTTGCCGGCGCGCTGTTTCCGGCGCTGGGGTTCTTTAACACATACCCGATGCGCTACTCGTACGTGGCCGATCACTTCCAGTATCTGGCCAGCATCTTCCTGATCGTGCCGGCGGCGGCAGTGGTGAGCCTGGCCGCGGAGAGGCTCTTCGCGCAGGCCAAGGAATTCAAGGCCTTCCTCCCGGGCATGCTCCTCGCGATCTGCTGGATGCTGACCTGGCGCCAGGGGTACGTTTACACCGATTTGACGACCCTCTGGACTGACACTCTGCGGAAGAACCCGGATTGCTGGCTGGCCCACAACAACCTGGGCAACGAATTCGACAGGGCGGGCAACTACGCCAAGGCGTGGGAACACTATCGTGAGGCTCAACGCGTCGAGCCGGATTTTCCAGAGACGCCGCTGAACGTCGGCCTCTTGCTCATCAAGGAGGGGCGTCCCGGCGAGGCCATCGGCTACTTTCAACGAACACTGGAACTCCGGCCCCGTGATGTTCGGGGCCACTACAACATGGGCGTGGCCCTTGTGCAGTCGGGCCGCATCGCTGAAGGCATCTCTCACCTGCGCACGGCACTGGAGATCGACCCCGGTTCCGCGGACACGCACCACAGCCTGGGCGCCGGGCTGATGCTGCAAGGCGAGCTGCCGGAAGCGACGCAGCACCTTCAAGAAGCCGTGCGGCTCAACCCGCGTTTTCATCAAGCCCAGGCCAATCTCGGCCAGGCCCTCTTGCGACAGGGCGACATCGCCCAGGCGATCGTTCACCTCAAGACGGCGCTGGAATTACAGCCCGACTTCGCCATGGCCCATCGATATCTTGCAGAAGCCCTGGCCGCGGATGGCGAGACGGACGAGGCCGTACGGCACTATCGCCAGGCCTTGCACCTCAATCCCGGCCAGAGCGAAATCCGTTTCGGACTGGCGAAGGCGCTCGCCGACGCCGGCAGGCTCGAAGACGCCGTCGGCGAATACGAACGCATTCTGCGCACCAGGCCCAACAATGCCGCGGCCCATTTCGGTCTGGGCGAGGTTCTTCAACGCCAAGGCAAGCTCCAGGAAGCAGCCGAGTCCTACCGCCGGGCGCTGCAGTCCAGGCCCGACATGCGCGAAGCGAGAGAAAAGCTGGAGTCGATCGGGTCCGAGTGAGGCCACGCGTCGCCCAGGACCAGGATGGGGAGTCCACCCGCCGCAGGGCAGTGTTGGAACGCTCCCGCCGAGACGGGTTTGATATTGGTCGCCGTGGAGACTACGCTCAGGTCGATGCGCCGATTGCTGCCATTTGTGCTGCTCGCTCTCGTCGGCCCCGCGTGCGGCGTACAGCAGGGGGCGGTGCGCGATCTGGCCGTGTTGCGCGAGGCGCGATTGTACACTTTCAACGAGCGAGAGGCGGACGCGTACCTGCGATGGCTCTCCAAGCAGCCGATCGCAACGGTCGATCGCGCGGTAGCCCTCGGCCGGAAGAACCTGGGCCAGCCGTACCGCCTCGGCCTGCTGGGGGAATACCCCTTCGAGCTATACGATCCCGAGCCGCTGTTCTGCCTGTCGGCCAGCGATTGCGTGACCTTTGTCGAACACTCTTACGCGATGGCCATGTCGCACGACTGGGCATCGTTTATCCGCGTCCTGCAGCGTATCCGCTACAAGGACGGACGGATCAGCATCCTGATGCGCAATCATTTCATGGAGGCGGACTGGAACATCAACAACGACTGGCTGTTCGACGACATGACGACGTCGCTGTCGGGCGGCGATCCCCAGCCGATGGAGGTCGCCGTAGACCGGGCGGCGCTGTTCAGGAAATACGGCATCGTAGCTGATGTGCCCATCGAGATCGTCGACGATGCCTACATCCCGCGGGATCGGCTGCCGGACGTGGCCGCTCAACTGGAGGACGGGGACATCATCGAATTCGTTCGCGGGGACGAACGTTCGCGGCATGTGAGCCACGTCGGCCTGATCGCCCACGATGCTGCAAACCAGGCGACATTGCTCCATTCGGGAGCCCCGGCGGTCCAGGAGGTGCCTCTGGAAGCGTACTTGCGGCGGCACTCGGACGTGATCGGCTTCAAGATTCTGCGCATGGTGGAGGGGGAATTGGAACCGGGAGAGGAGGAACGGCACAGGGATGAACAAATCGTCCGGGGGAGCGTGCCTGACACGGCAAAGTTGCCAGGAAAGTAGCGGCCCGGCTCCGGGGCGGCCGCCGAACGCCGAAGAATCCTCGCGGCGCGTGAAAAACACAGGCGGTGTGTTCCAGGCAAGCCATTTGAAATACGCGACACTCGCGGCAGCCGCGGCTGCAGAAGGTCCCCAGGTCGCCTCCGCCGGACGGTGCAGGAAGACGCAGGAGAAGGCGGCTCTCTCAGGCTCATCGGCCCCACTTGACCCAGTCGCCTCAGGTCAGATATGCTCGCGTCGCTTCAGGGCGCCGACCAACAGGAATCAACAAAGTTGGTCGGGCGCCGGCTGAGAGAGAACGGCGGCGCTCCGGCTGCTGCGATTCCGTTTGAGAAGAGCCCGCCGCGTCGGCCAGACCGGGAGCCAGACAATCGTGATCGTCGATTGCCACACTCACGTTTGGGAATCGCCTGAGCAACTAGGCAGGGCCCATCCGGCCTCGCAGCATGTCAAACCGCAGACGGCGGCAATGGAGCCCGGCGACGACGCCGTGCCGGATGCTTCGCCGGATCATCACACACGAGCGGCGGCACCGGTCAACAAGAGCTTCGTGCTGGCGTTCAAGAGTCGGTATCTCGGCGCGGAGATTCCGGTGTCTTTCGTGGCCGGCTACGTGCGGCAGCACCAGGACAGGCTGATCGGCGTCGCGGGGATCGACCCGACGAATCTGAACGAGGCGCTGGCCGACATGCGACGGGCGCATGAGCAACTCGGCTTTAAGGCCATCACCATCTCGCCCGCCGCCCAGGATTTCCATCCCGCCGACAGCCGGGCCATGCAGGTTTTTGCCGAGGCGGCTCGTTTGAAGATGCCCGCTTTCGTGCACCAGGGCTTCAATTTGTGCACGGCGAGCAAGATGGAGTTCGGACGCCCCGCCTTGCTGGACGAAGTGGCCCGGGAGTTCCCGCAACTCAAGATTGTCATCGCGCACATGGGCTATCCCTGGATCGAGGAGTGCATCGTGCTATTGGGCAAGCACGAGAACGTATTCGCGGACGTCAGCGGGCTTTCACGGCGGCCATGGCAGGCCTACAACGCCCTGCTGTCGGCCTATCAGTACGGAGTCATGGACAGGCTGCTTTTCGGCAGTGATTTTCCGTTTACTTCGCCGACCGCGGCGATCGAGTCGCTCTATCGGCTCAACCAGCTCGCAACCGGCACGAATCTGCCCACGGTCCCCCGGCCGTACCTCGCCGGAATTGTCGAACGAGACGCACTGGCCCTGCTTGGCATCGAGGATGTCCCGGCAGGCGTCTCGCGGAATGACACAGGCTTGCTCGATGGCAACGAAGCTTGAGAAGCCGTCCCGGGAGGCAAAACCCGCACAGGCCGGTCGCCGGCGGGGCGCGGATTTCCGATCGGCCTCGATCGCGTCCGTCCTGCTGTCCGCCGCCCTGGTGGTCACGATGACAGGCGGCTGCCGGGAAATCGAGACGCGTTTCGACGTCCTCTCTTCCAAGAATCCGAACAATCCCGAGCAGTACACCGAACGGTTCGCGGCCGGCTCGTTTTCCATCGATGCTCAGAACAACTGGGACATCGTCTTTGAGATTCCTCCGTCACGGGTCGACCTGGTGCGGCCGATCATGCCGACGTCTTCGCCCGATTCACAGCCCGCCGATGCTCCCCCTCCGCCGAGGAGAACCGAAAGCACCATGATGTCGCAGTTCGTGCACATTCGAGTCTTCTGGCGGCCGCTGCCCGGCACAACCTACGCGGAGAGCAGTCAGACCGACGCGAGCATACTCTACTGCCTGATGACCGGCGATGACGCGATTTCGTACGAGGGGGCCGGCTTCGTCTATTTCACGCAATCCTACGACAAGCAGACTATCACCGGCCAGATCGAATCGGCCACGCTGGTTCCGGTCCGCACCGTCGGCGAGCCCCTGGACCTCTTCGGCCCTTGCCGCCTGCAGGGGTACTTCGTCGCCCATCAAGACCGACGCCGCGTGGTCTCGATTCTCCAACAACTGCGCAGGACTTTGGGCCGACCGGTCGCGCAGCCAGCGGGATCGCTCACTCCGCCAGCATGATGGTGATTTGACGGCGCCGCTGAGGCCGGGTACCCTGCAAAGTCGAGCTCAGTGGATGAGGTCGGACCGCCGATTGACATCGGGTGCGACGGCGCTCCGGGGGCGGATTTCCCGGCCGGCATGAACACCGACGGCACGACGGGCCTGGCAATGGAAGAGTTCAAGCGAAATCTCTGGGCGCCCTGGCGGATGGAGTACATTCGCTCCCTCGCCGAGGAGAACAAGCCCGGATGTTTCCTGTGCCGATATCGTGACGCGGTCGACCAGGATGCCGCCAACTACGTTCTCTGGCGGACCCCTCTGAGCCTGGTCGTCATGAACCGTTTTCCGTACACGAACGGCCACCTGCTGATCGCCCCGCTGGCGGACAAGAGCGATCTCACCGATCTGGCCGACGACGAAATGAACGACCTCTGGCGTCAGACGCGCGACGCCAAGCGAGTTCTGGAAAGGGCCATCGCCCCCCAAGGTTTCAACATCGGCATCAATTTCGGTCTGTGCGCCGGCGCCGGGCTTCCGGGTCATCTGCACGTTCACATCGTGCCGCGATGGAGCGGCGATACCAACTTCATGGCCGTGCTCGGCGACATACGTGTGATGCCTGAGTCGCTCGATCAGACGTACAGGCTGCTCCGCAAGGCAGCCGCGGAGTTGGGGTGCCCTTGTAGCGCGGGCCGGTAGTGCCGGTTCGAAGTCTGTCCCGGCACCGGAATGGCCGCCGACCTCATAATGGGATCTTCGCCGCCTGGTGACAGGCCGGGCGTAAGTTATGCAACTTGACGATCAACAAGGGAACCTCGCGCCGTACGCGGTGGCAGACCACGCCTCTCGCGGCAGGGCATACCCTGAGCAGGCTCCGCCGGACGAGTCGCCGTTCGAGCTCGACCGGCACCGGATCCTCAACTGCACCGCCTTTCGGCGGCTGATGCACAAGACGCAGGTCTTCGTCACCGACAGCGGCGATCACTTCCGGACGCGATTGACCCACACGCTCGAGGTCGCCGCCCAGGCCCAGCGGCTGGCCAAGCTGCTCCATCTGAACCCTCGCTTGGCGGTGGCCATCTCGCTGGCGCATGACCTGGGACACCCGCCGTTCGGGCATGCCGGAGAGCAGGCCTTGGCCGAGTTGATGGCCGATCACGGCGGTTTCGAGCACAACCTCCAATCGCTCCGCGTGGTCGACTACCTGGAGCACCCATACCCGTCCTACCGCGGGCTGAACCTCAGCTTCGAACTGCGCGAGTCGCTGATCAAGCATTCCACTCCGTATGATCGCCCGCAGGCCAATGTGGCGATCGATTCGCTGGTGAAGCCGTTGCTGGACGCCGGCCCCATGCCGCCCCTGGAAGGCCAGGTCGCCAGTCTTGCCGATCTCATCGCCTACACGCTGCATGACATCGAAGACGGGCTCGGCGAGGACATCCTCAGCGAGGACTCGCTCAACCAGAGTGCCATCTGGAGAGAGGCCGCGGAGCCCATCCGCAGTTCCTTCCCGTCGCATTCGCTGCATGCGATTCGCAGGCCGATACTGGAGAACCTGGCCCGCCGCCTCAACGAGGACGCCGCCGCGGAAAGCTCCCGTCGCTTGCGTGAGGCGAGCATCAGCGCAGTCGAGGCTGTCCGGCAAAACCGGCAAGAACTGATCGCTTTTTCGGCCTGGATGGGGGGCAATCTA
>DATKKX010000501.1:0-9988 GCA_035542775.1 Phycisphaerae bacterium
TTACGGTCCGTCGCTGCCAGTCGGCGGTCTGGCCGAAAATCTGGCTGCCCGTGGAACCACATTGCAGACATGGGACAAGGCAAACTGCAAAAATCAGCGCGGCGGCACCGCGTGCGTACAGTCGCATGGATCACCTCCATGGTTGCTTATACTTGAATTATCGAGCAGCGCTGCTGGGAATCCCACATGAATTGCGGGGACAAGCTAACCTGTTATGGGACGGGATGCTAACGGTGGATGCGTGACCGGATCAGCGTGACTGATGGCGGGCAGAAGCTGAAACAGGGGCGACGCCGCCCGGCCTCGCACGCTCCGGGACTCGTATTGTGGTGTAAGCACCTCTTGAACCGCATTGCTGGATCAAACGGCTCAACACGGACTTCGTTTGGCAGTGGTATGGCCACATCCGGCGAGCGCTGGCGCTTCAACTTGCACTGGCGTGAGGCTCTCGAACCGGCAACTCGACGACCGTTCCCGCCCGGTCGTGCTCGCCTGCGCCGATCATCACTTCGACGCCGGCCTCGGCGTACGCGGTCTTGACGTATCCCAGGGCCAGAACCGCTCCGAGCCGCTCGCTCCAGCAGCAGCTCCGCGTTCGGCCGATCTGGTTCTCGCCGATTCGGATCGGGGACCGCGGTGCCACGATCGCGTCCCCATCGATCCGTAGCCCTACCAACCGGCGGGCCAGCACGCCGTGCGAGCGCATCCGCTCGATAACTTCCTGGCCCAGATAGCAGCCCTTGTGGTAGTCGATGCCTCGATCGATTTGTCCGGTCTCCGGAGGCAGGACCTCGTCGTCGATGTCGTCAATTGAGGCGGGAATGCCCGCTTCGATTCGAAGGACCTCGACGACGGGTCTGTCCAGTGAAGTCAAGCCGAGATCGCTACACGCCGTCGCAAGAATCCTCCGCGCCAGGCCGCCGCATGAATCCGCTCCAGCCTGTGCCGGCGGTTCTTCATCTTCGCCGGCCGAGGTATCCGGGTTTGAGAGAATGAAGAACTCCGCGGCGACCGGTCCGGCGAAGTCGTTCCGGGCCATTCGCACTTCCTCATCCCCTAATCTGCCGCCGAGGTGCTGCAGCGGCGCCATTTTCGTGATATCCCCGAGTTCGAGGCGGCGAACGACATCGTTCGCCCGCGTCCCCAGCACCGCAAGGCGCCGGGTCTGCGAACTCAGGTCGGTCAACACAACGTCCTCGACGATTGTGTGTCTTGTCAGATGTGCCAGCACCGGCACAATCCACCGCCTGTCAACGTCGAGCCACAGGCGGTCTTCGAGCACGAACACGTTCAGGTCGGCAATCGTGCGGCCTCTGGCATCGCAAGCGAAGGCGTATCGGCCCTCGCCCGGGCGCAGTGTTTTGATGGCGTTTGTGACCAGGTTGTTCAGCCAGCCCGCGCGGTCGGCGCCGGAGACCTGAATCAGGCCTCTGTCTTCGCGGGCCAGGAACCCACCCATGCTTTTGGCTGCTCGATATTGAGCCGTGGTGATCGGATCGTTGGGCATGGCGACCTCCTCCTCACCATTCAGGTGCATGGAGTGTAGGTGTCTCCAAAAACACCGTCAAACCGGTCGCAAGTCCAAATTGACTCCAAACCCGTTTCCCGCCGATGAATTGCTAGAGCCATGCACGAGGCAAGAACATCTTCGTTTGACCCGGCCGCCCCCGCCCCCGGTGAGGCCGCGGAGGCCTTGCCGGGCATGGACTATTGGTGCAGGCCCGGCGCCGCGACCGCCTTCGCCAATGTCCTCACGATCGACCTGGAAGACTGGCCCATCGCCGTGCTTGGTGCGCACCATGAGGTCACCGGTCGTGTGGTTGAAAACACGCTACGCTGTCTGCAGGTCCTTCGCTGGCACAACGTCAAGGCCACGTTCTTTGTCTTGACCAAGGTCGCCCAGCGGTACGGAGATCTGATCCGCGAGGTCCATGCCGCGGGACACGAGATCGCCTCGCACGGCCACGGCCACCAGTTGCTCACTGCCATCACACCGCGGCAATTCGAAGACGACGTTCGCCGCAGCATCGACATCCTCGGAGAGCTGGTCGGCTGTCGACCTCTCGGCTACCGCGCCCCGGGCTTCAGCATCGTTGAGTCGACGCGTTGGGCCGGACCGATCCTGGCCGATCTCGGCTTCAAGTACAGCTCAAGCGTCTTTCCGATACGCCATCGGCGTTACGGCATACCCGGCGCGCCTCGGCAGATCCACCGCTGGAAGAACTGCCGCCTGATCGAGTGCCCTCTCGCCGCCTACGCCTGCCTTGGACGAAATCTCCCCGTGGCCGGCGGCGGCTACTTCCGCCTCCTGCCCGGCGCCGTCGCCCGATTCGCAATCCACCGCATCAACAGCCGCGGCATTCCAGCCATTCTCTACATGCATCCGTATGAGTTGGACGTCGACGGGATCCGCGAGCACAGGCTCGCGGGGCTGAATGTCGGCTGGTGGCGTCGAGTCACGCAAGGGCTCTTCCGAGACCGGATGGAAGGGCGGCTGCACAGACTCCTTGAGTCCTCGCGATTCACCACCATGCGAGAACTGCTTCAAGACCTGATTTAAGGCCGATGTCACGAGCCGATGGCTCGGCCGCCCGCGGCGCGAAGATTCTGCGGCGTTCGGCGGCCACGCGAGGGTGCCGGCCGCTGCTCTGGCCGCAGCCCGGTCCCCCCGCAATGCCGCGAGTCACCTGCTCACCTGGTCAACGCCGCGATGAAGCCCGGCACGTCGGCAGCATCGATAACGCCGTTGCCGTCAAAATCGCACACTGCTTGTTGCCGCGGGCCCGCGCTGGTCGGGTCGAGGAGGAGATTAACGAAGCCCTCAATATCCCGGCCGTCCACGACACCGTCGCCGTTGACATCTCCCGCCGGGCCGGGCGTCGGCAGCGGCGCAAACTGGTCGCCTACGTACTGACGATAGCACTGCACCCAGGCCTGGAAGTCGGCCAGCGTGATGAGGCCGTCGCCGTCAGCATCAGCGCAACGATCGGTCCCCGGCTGCGAGGCGCTGTGCCCCATCGCCGCCCGCATCAATGCGTAATCGTCGTAGTTGACCGCTCCATCGTGGTTCAGGTCGCCGCAGGGGATGCAGGGAGCGATGCCTGTCGTGGTCTGTGTCATATAACCGGTGGCCGGATACCACGGCGTTTCGTTGACGCCATAGTAGTTTCGCGCCTTGACGCGGAAGCGGTAGGTGGTGCCGGGCAGCAGGCCCGTGGCCGTCGCGGTTTGTGACAGCGAGAGTTGGGTCCAGGTGTTCACACCGATTCCCGATCCGGCCGGAGTCCCGTCCAGCCCTGTTACCTCAAAGTAGAGGCCCGAGACATTCTGATTCAGGCGTGTGAAAGTCCCCGGCGTCGTAACCTGAATGGAGGTGTCGGTGATCGTGCCGAATGTCAAAGCCGTTGGCGTTTCGATGAAGGTGGCCACGTTCACGTTGGCCGAATACGCCGTCTCGTTCGGAGTCGGCAGCGCGCCGTCGCGGGCCTTGACCTTGTAAAAGTACGGCCGGTTCACCTGCAAGGGCGTCAAAGGCGCGGCCCCGTCGATGTAGGTGGCGCTCGCGCCCCACGTCCGGGTGTGACTGCCCGCGCCGGTGGCTGAGAAGTAGTATTCGACGCCCGACGGGTCGCTCGCCGAGGCCTGCATGCTGATGGCCGTCGTGCTGATCGGCGACGGCGGTTGAGCCCAGGCCGGGGGATTGGGGGTCGGAGAGGTCACGTCGCACTGATAAACGGCAGCCTGGAAATCGTCGACGGCCGCTTCCACCAGCGAGGCGTCGCCCGTCTCGGCGGCGACGAAGCGTATTTTCACCTGGGCTGTCGGACTGACAAAGTCGGCGACGCGGAACGCGTGTCGAATCCATCCGCCGGAGGTTCCCGGTCCAGTGGGGCCGACCGTTTCTGCGTTGGTCCACGTGCTGCCGTTGTCGTTGGAGATGTCCACCGTGAAGACGTTGGTGCCGGGGGACGGTCCCTGGTCATTTGAGTACCATCGCCAGTAACTGATGGCGGCCTCGCCCTGGCCGGAAAGGTCGAGGGTCGGCGACATCAGCGTGGTCTTGCCGCCGTGAACGCTGTTGGCCTCAGGACTCGCGCCGGCCGCCGCCCCCGTAACCCAGCATCTCTGTCCAGGCATCGGCGAGTGATCCTCGGAGGGTTGAGCGGTCGTGCCTTCCGGCGCGGCGCATTCCCAAATGCCAGAGGTTGCGTCATCGCCGACATCGCCGGCGGTCCAGCCGGCGGGATGCTCGAAATTGTCCGCCCAGGCCACGGACAGTACTCTGCCGACCGTGGCGGCATACGTCGTCACGGGCGCGATGATCGGATCGCTGTAGGTCGAGCCGTCGTCAGCCTGAGCGGTGACATACCAGTCAATTTCGCTGTGGCAGGGCAGTGCCGGCCAGACGGCCTGGCACTGGTTGGGGGCGGTCTCCGTCATTGCCACCGTCGTCCAGGGGCCTCCGTCGATCGAGTAGTGCATCTGGCCTGTTCCGGAAACAGGATTGGCGTCCACGGCGACAATGTTCACCTGGAAGAGAGTCTGTTGCTGCAGCAAGGCTTCGGTCGGCCGACCGCCGGGATACTGGAAATCGATCGGATCCAGCACGCCGGCCGGGCATCCCATGTTATGGGCTCCGAAGCCCGCGCAGATCTCTTTCGCGTGCGGCGTCCCATTGCTGAGGTCGCCGTCGTTGTCATCCAGGGTGAGGAAGTCGATGGTGATCTGGGGAGTGATGAGCTCGCCGCTGTGCAGCGGGACGCTGTTGATCGTCAACGACGAGAGTATATCCCGGTAAAGCGTCGGATTTGTTGCTCGAAGCTCGTTCCGCGTGCTCCACACGCAGCCCGAGATCAGGTTGCCGCAATCATGCGCCTCGCCCGAACAGGGGTACTGGTAATCGTTGTCCGCGTCTCGCAAGCCGATGCTGCAATCGCCGGTGAAACCCATCGCCAGCCAATGGTCGTCAGTGATCAGGCATGCGATGCAGTCGGACATCCCTTCGCCGTACTGGTCTTGTCCGCTCCCACCGCACTGCACGACGTTGTGTCCATACTCATGGTACACGACGCCCGAGTAGGCCGTGTTGGGATAACCCATGCTCGCCATGCAGAAATTGATGGCATGGCCGTCGAACCAGGCGTTTCCGGGGCAATACCCGTCGGTGCGATTCACCCTCACGGGAAAGTCGAGTTGCGTCGAGATGCCCGGGTAGGCCGGGCTGTAGGCCAGCACGTAATCGTGCACCACGTTCGCGGAGACATATCCGTTAATCTGAGCCCGGACCCACTCGCTGGTGTTGGCCTCATTGTGCATGAAATTGGCCGGGCCGGGCGGGGTCACCGATTGCGACAGATCATCCAGGGGGCCGGCAATGTCGGTGACGTGGAAATACTGTCCCCGCATCGGCGACTGCACCGTCACCTCCGAGCTCCCGTCATTGGGGATAGTGAAGTTGCCGTTGCTGTCCGCGTAAACTGTCGTGGTGTCGGTCGAGACCTGTGCATACGCCATCGGACCCGGCGCCTCGGGTCCGCAGACGTCAGAGGTGAATCCCTGCGTCGTCTTGCCGCTTACGTTTCCGGTTATGTCGGTCGTGATGACCATGTTTTCCCGGTAGAGGATCGCTCCGGTGGCGGCATCCGCAACGAACCGCCATCGCTCGGGCAGCGTTGCGGTCGGCGAGCCCTCGTTGTCGCCGACGAACGTCACCGCCAGCACCGGCTCGACGATTGCGTCCTCGACGCCCGCCCAGATCACCGTCTCCGAGGGCGAGAAATTCGTCATCCCGGTCGATTCCATCGCTGCCACGCTGGCCGGCGCCGTCGCGATGCTCTGGTCCGGGTGGAAGTCTCCGAGCCGACGGAGGGTCGACCCGACCCACACGACCGGATAGTCAGACACGTTGCGGACCAGCATCCTCACATCCGACCGGAAGACCGGTATGCCATCGCGATAGTGGCTGTAATACACCAGCGTGAACTTGTGCTCCCCGGTTCGCGGGTCATACATGAGCGGGAGCGAATTGCCCGCCTCCAGGACGGGCGAGACCGGCATCAGTTCCGCTGCCGAAACGCCCAGCATGGCCGCGCACTTCGTACGAAACTGCTCTGCGGCCTCGCCCGGCGTAGCGCCGTGCTCCAGGGGCGTGCCATATATGCGGGTGATCTTCCCGCCCTGCTGGTAGAACTTCGCCTCCGGCCTGGCCTGTATGAACTGGACAAGGGCGGCGTTCTCCTCCGCGCTCGGTTGCCCGAGGGCACTTGGCCCGGTAGCCGCCTGAGTGGAATTCGCCACGTTTGTCTGAGGTATCGTCTGAGCCTGAACAATTGCTGCCGTCGCCACAAACAAGGCGATCCCCACCATCAAGCCATGCACTTTCATCGAAACAGCTCCTCGACACCAGATTGCGATGCGCGACAACAACCATCGGCTGGGCGACGCGTGCATTCCCAGCAACGACCTTTGCACCGCTTGTGCTGTGCGCGATCCTCGAAGGCCTCTCCTTCCGGTTCGCGGGCGATCACTCCTGATTATCCTCCTCCGCCGCGACGGCGGCCTCCCGGTCCTGCCGGCACGAACGCGTCCCCGCCGCGTGCCCGCGATGCTTCTGCAATCGGTGGCACTATCCAAGGGGTGGCAGGACAAGCCATGACAGCCTGCTCGCGGCCCACTCCTGAACCGCGGCCGGTGACATTGGGAAAAACGGTCCCACCCCACATCTCGCGAGCTATCGGCGCCGATTTCCGCTGGGCACCGCGCAGGCGTTGCCTGCTGTTCCCGTATCGAGCCGCGGAAAGCACTGGTAGCGTTATCGGTTTCGATACACCAGGTAGTCGCTTGGAAAGTCGGAGGCTTCCTCCCCCGGGATCCAGCCCTCTTGCCCGCCCCCCTGCTCGATCCTGATCAAACTCATTGTATGAAAGGGGCCGATAGAAGTCCAGCAATTCACGCTTCCGGGGCCTTCGCGGCGTGATTGGCCGCCAGTTCATTATTGCCCTTGTCTGCACCCTCGCCCCGTCTCTCCGCGACGGTCAGATTCAGGCTACCTGCCATCGGTTGTATGCGGCGGCGAGCATGCGCAGCGGACCAGAGGCCGCCCGATGTTCGGATACGCGACAACATGGCAGAGTGTGTCGAGAACCTGGCCTGTCGGCTGACTGGCGGACACAGCGGGCAGAGAAGCATAGTGACGCTGATCAGCCATGCCCGCCGCTGTAGATCGAAAGCCAGCTCCCGGCTGTGTAGAACGAAGACAGGTCCTGCGTGAACAAGAGCCAGATGCCTCGATTGGACAGGTCAGTATGTGGACAGAAAAAAATGATAAACCAGCTGGTACTTATATAGCACCACTGACCTGTCACATAACCGTTCGTCATCGGGGGCTGCGTAATGTTGGCCAGCAACGTCGCGCCGTCGGGCCATGAGGTATCAGCGCCGCCGGATGCCGCGATCCTCTGCAGATGCAGCCGGTTGGCCGTGTCTTTGATGAGCGCGATGACTGCCTCGTCAACAGCATTGGCCGCATCGACCTTGTGATTGAGGTATACCGGGACCGCCAGGGAGGCCAACACGCCCAGAATGATCACGACGGTAATCAGTTCGATCAATGTGAAGGCTGCCGCGGGGTTCTGTCGTGAGCGCGTCATGGCCGTTGCTCCTGCTGCGGGGGAGATTCCAGGTCGAACCCGCGAGCTCGCAGCAGCTTGATGGCTTCTTCCTTTGACAAGTTCAAGTATTCAGGACGAGTCAGTTCCTCAACCAGGCGCTGCGCCTCAGGCGGCGATTTGATCATGTCCGGGTCCGCGTCCACAGTCGCCGTTGATCGAGCGGTCAGGTGCCAGCAGACGATCAGGGCCAGAACCACAAGTCCCGCGATGGCAATCCACTTGTTCATTGATGAGCCCTTCCCTGGTTGTTCGGAGTGCCCCAGGTACCAGGCTATCAGTACATCGGGTGTTCGATCATGGGGCTTAGCCACATCGGGGTGCGGCGTGCCGGACTGGGGCACCGTCCGAAAAAACTTCCGCCACAGCCGCTCAGCCGTTCTAGTCCGCCAGCGCGCAGCGGGTTAGCATATTTGCCCTCGGCATAGCCGGATTCGGGCCGTCAACGCACGGCCCGGTGGCGGGGGAGGAGCAGGCCCATGGTCCGACGGCAGAAGATCTATCTGGCAATCATCGTTGTGGTCAACGCGATTGCTTGGGCGATGACCGACAACATCGTCAATTTGGTGGCCAAGGACGAGCAGACCATCCTGGGCCGTTACGCACGCGGCCATTTCGCCCTGAACCTCACCATTCTGGTCATCTCCCTGATCGGCCTTTATATCGACCAAGCCCGGACGCGGCAGACGTACAAGCGCCGGTGGTTCCAGGTGATCGCCGTCCTCCTCGGCCTGACGCCGCTGGTGCTGCTCGGCGATTTGCTGTTACGGCTGGGGCAGTCCAGAACCTACGTTTTCGACGCCGGGGCGTACCGCCGGCCCGCCAATGCCCGATGGACCCAGGAAAATATCGACCTGCCCGAGGCCGTGTTCACCTACCCGAACGCCGCGGAGGGATATCCGCGGATTCCCTGTACCTTCAGCATCGACGCCCGCGGCTTCCGCAATGCCACGGCGCTGGACCGCGCCGACGTGGTCGTCCTGGGCGATTCTTTCGTCGAGGGCTCGCATGTTTCCGACGAGCATCCCTGGCCGGTGAGGCTGGCCCGGCTGAGCGGGCTGTCGGTGTACTCGCTGGGGGTGTCGGGCTATTCGCCGGCCCGGGAGCTGGCGACGCTGCGGAGATTCGGGACCGCTTTGAAGCCGTCCTTCGTGATCTTTATGCTGTACGAGGGCAATGATTTTCATTCCACGACATCCGCGGATGAGGACAGCGGTTTCACTTGGGGCCAATTGGCGGGAATCTATTTCAAGCAGTCGCCGATCGTGAAAGGGTTGGATCAGGCCATCCTGGGGGCGTTCGGCCGGATCGGATCGCTGGAGAGGGTCAAGGGGAGCGACGTGCTGTCGTGGCTTCCGCTCCGCGTGCCGGACAGCGCGGAGGGCAAGCGCTACACCTTCGCCCCGAAACAGATCAGCGAGGCATTCAAGACCGAGGAGATATTCGAGGACAACCGCGGCTGGGTGGCGGTGTCGTCCGTCCTCCAGGAGATGAAGGAGACTTGCGACCGCAACGGCATCAGGCTGGTCATCGCCTATGCTCCGTCGAAAGCCTACGTCGTGCTGCCGCTGGCGATCGATCGGCTGCCTGCGGAAAAGGTGTGGGGCTTTGTCCGTCTGGGAGCCAAGCAGATGCCGGTGGATGCCAAGACCTTCATGTCGAACCTGGCGGAGCTGCTCGGGACGCGGGAACGCGTGACGCGGGGCTGGTGCGAGAAGCGATCGATTCCTTTCATCAGCTTTGTCGAACCCCTGCGGCAGGCCACCGCCGAGGGTCAGCAAGTCTACTTTACATATGATCAGCACTGGACGCCGCCGGGGCATGAGATCGTCGCCCGGACCGTCGCCGATTTCTTAGCCAAGGCGGAAAAGGCGTCAGGATGATTTGTGGCGCCCCGTAGAATCTTCCTCACACCATCTTTCGCCTTCCAGTCTGCGCAGGCGATAGGAGACATCCTCCAGCACACCGCGAGTGGAGTTGATCAGGTCGGCGACGATACCGGTGAGAATCATCTGGAAGCCGGCCAGCAGCAGGATCGCAGCGAGGATCAGCGACTGGATGTGCAAGTCGTGTTCGGTAGTGAAGAAGAAATAATACAGAAATCGCAAGCCGATCAGAAAGCCCAGCCCGAACGCCGCCAGGCCGGCCAATGAGAAGATTTTCATCGCCCGGTAGGACGAATACACCCGGACCATGATGCTGACCGAGTGGCTGATGAAGACCCAGATGTTGGTGAACAGCCGCGACTCGCGGAGCTTCTCGTTGGTGCGGATGGGCACGCTCACGGTGATGATCCGCTTGCGGCCCGCCTGGATGACGTG
>DATKKX010000502.1:0-3718 GCA_035542775.1 Phycisphaerae bacterium
CGAATCCCCACTCGCGGCGAAGACCTGCTCAATCCTCTCTTCGTGCCCTTCCTGCCCTTCGTGGTGAGTCTTGCGAAGTGCAACCTACGGCCGGCCGCCCTGCCGGATCCGCTCAATGATAGTGCTTGTGCTCTGACCCTCAACCAGCGGCGCCAGCACGACGCGGCCGCCGCGGCCCTCTACGGCCTCCTGTCCGACCACGGTCTTGCCCTGCCAGTCGCTGCCTTTGACCAGCACGTCGGGCAGGATCGCCTCGATCAATCGCTGCGGCGTGTCTTCGTGGAAGATGACGATGTAGTCGACGTCCGCGAGAGCGGCGAGCACGGCCGCCCGGTCCTGCTCATTCATGATCGGCCGCCCCGGTCCTTTGGCCTGTCGCCGGACGGAGTCGTCGGAGTTGAGCCCCACCACGAGGATATCGCCCTGGTGCTTGCAGAAGCCGAGGTTGGACACGTGGCCGCGGTGCAGCAGGTCGAAGCAGCCGTTGGTGAAAACCACGCTCTCGCGACGCCGGCGCCGACGCTCCAGCTCCGGCAGAAGTTGCTCCAGCGCCCGGACCTTGCCCATCGTGCGGTGATTCTCCAGCAGAATCTCCCCGAGGATCTCGTCTCGTCCGATGGGCACGCAACCGAATTTCTCGACCTCCAGCCCGCCCGCCACGTTGGCCATCGCCACGGCCTCGCGCCAATCCGCCCCCGCCGCAACCGCCACCGCCAGGGCCGCGAGCACTTCGTCGCCGGCGCCGGTGACGTCATACACGTCCCGCCGCTTTGTGGGGATGTGCTCAAAAGTCCCTCCGGGCCCGATGAGTGCCGCCCCTTCGGCGTCCAGCGTGACGCACACATGCTCGGTGCGGCAGGCCGCCAGGATCGCCACGGCCGCCTTCTCCACCGCATCGATGCTGCGCAGCTTCAGCCCCGTCACCTTCTCGGTCTCGGTGCGGTTCGGCGTGATGATCGTCGCACCCTGATACCGGCTGTAATCCGTAATCGCGGCCGGATCCACCAGCACCGGAATCCCCCGGCGCCGAGTGCGTTCGATGATCGCGCGGGCGAACTGCGGAGTGACGACACCTTTGTTGTAGTCCTCGATGCAGACCGCCTGGCATGTATCCAGAAGGCCGTCCAGCTTGGAGAGCATCTGTTCCAGCGCTGCGCCATCGACTGGCGCCGTTGACTCGTCATCCACGCGAATGAGTTGCTGGCGATGTCGGTGCTGTGCCAGACCGATCAGGCGGGTTTTGCGCGTCGTCGGTCGATCGGAGACCCGCACCAGGCTCGACGGGTCCGCTCCTGCCTTCCGCAGCAACTCCGCCAGCAGGTGTCCGTCGGCGTCTTCCCCGACGATGCCCACGCAGTGTGGCACGGCATCGAGGGCGGCAATGTCCGCCGCGACCGAACCGGCTCCGCCAAGCGCGTCCTCCTGCCTTACCACCCGAAGAACTGGAACCGGGGCTTCCGGGCTGATCCGTTCGGCGTCCCCGTACAGATAGCGGTCGATCATGAAGTCGCCGACCAGCAGGCATTGCCTGCCGGCGCACCGTTCGAGGATCTCAGCCAGTCGCTGCCACATGTCGCTTTCCCGATCGAGCCGTACTTGGGAAAAGGGTCCTCCCTGAACCGGTTTCCAGCCCTCCGCGTCGTCTCGGCAGGGCTGACAAGCCGATCCGGAGTCGAATGCTATCTGCCGGTCGGGAGGCTGGCAAATCGACCCTCCCCCAGCCGCGCCGCCCCCTTGGGCGGTGCGCCGCTTGCGCTAAGCGCTAAGCTCATGGACAAAGAAAACTTACGGAGGCCTTGCCGACGACGGCGTTCAGGCGGTCGGTACAATCGCACCGTCCAAGCCGCGATCATAAGAGTTCACCCTCCACAGATTACCCCTATCAGTGCTGTCAACTCGGAGTCGTCCGATAAAGGTTCAAGAGATGCGCCGCGATACGCCGAATTACGAAGTATCAGAAGCTATCTACTCTCAGACGCAGGCCATCTGATGGCTCTTCGTCGCGAGAACAGCCTCAGGCCGTTTGACCGGAAGGATCGCCGAAATGAGGATTATCGTAGTCGCCAATCAGAAAGGTGGATGTGGCAAGACCACTGTCGTAATAAACCTTGCCGCTTGTCTGGCTCGCGAAGGACAGCGCACCCTGGCGGTCGACATGGACCCTCAAGGGCATTGTGCCTTGGGCCTGGCGGTTCCGGAGGAGCAGATCGAAGCCAGCATCGCGGATGTGCTGCTGAGCGCCGACGGCAAGAGCCAGCCGGATCTTTCCCGCGTCACGTGGCAGATTTCCAGCAACTTTGATCTGATACCTGCTCGCTTCGACCTCTCCACTCTGGAGCAACGCCTCGCCGGTGTGCCCGGGCGCGAGCGCCGCCTGCGGCAGTGTCTTGATACGATCGAGGATAAATACGACGTGGTTCTGGTGGATAGCCCTCCGACGGTGGGCTTCCTCACCCAAAGCGCTTTGTACGCGGCGGATGAGGTGGTCATACCCATGGATACCGGCTACTTCTCCCTCCAGGGCCTGGCGAAGCAGCTCGAGACGGTCCGGGCCATGCGCGCGGCCTGGGGCAAGACCTTCGTTGTGCGGATTCTCGCCAATCTCTATGACGTGCGGACGAAACTCGGCCGGGAGATCCTCGCTGAGCTCCGCAAGCGCCATGGCGATGCGCTTTACACGAGCTTCGTCAACTTCAATACCAAACTCAAGGAGAGCTCGAGCCTGGGGCAGCCCATCACTGAGTACGACCCTGCCAGCAGTGGTTGCCGCGACTTCGTCCGCTTGGCGCGGGAGATCATTTCGCTCGGTCGTCCCCGGACGGCGAGCGCTCCCGTGACCGCACTCGGAACCGGTACTGAGGAAAACTTGCTAAAGCGTGCCGACGCCCTTGCGGCCGATGCCAACCGGCTGCTGGCGACGACGGAGACGCTGCTGGGATCGGGGCGGCTCGCGTCCGTGCCGAGGGCCGCGCCGACTCCAGAAGAGACTGAGCGGAGGATTGAAATGCTCTATGGACCACAATGTCTGAAAGACGGAACGATCTTCATTGTGCGGGCGGATGGTGCAAGGACCGTCCGCTTGGCCGGCGACTTCAACAACTGGAACCCCGACCGCACCCCTATGCGATCGGTGCGCAAGAACACGTTTCAAGTGCAGCTCCCTCTCCCGCCAGGCCGCTATCAATACCGCTACGTCATCGACGGGCAATGGCGGAATGATCCTGCCAATGAGAAGGTAATGCCGAATCCCTTCGGCGAGCTAAACAGTGTGGTCGAGGTCGGCTAGCAGACGTTCTCTCTCCCACCCATGGCCGGTCGCCGCCCTTTCCTGAAAAGGAAAGGCGGCGACCGTGCAAAAAGCCTGCCCCTACGCAACTTCCCTAGCCCTTATCCTCGTGCCGGTCCTCCATCCACCGGTCCTCGATTCACTTCTCACTAATAAAGGGGCTTGCCTCGCTCAGGGAGATGCCCTTATATTCAGCAGCACGTCTGCGGGCGTAATTCAGTGGTAGAATGCCAGCGAGTGGATTCTAACACATAACCACTTCTAAATAAGCCACTTACAACAGTATCGCTACCGGTTGTCTCCCGGCGGAGCAGACGGCTCGTTGCAACGGGCCGTCGAATCGTAAACGCGACCAGGGATCGCTCGTCGGCAACCACCACCTTGGTAAAAGGGCGTCCACTAGTACTACAGTTGCGCTTCACTGAATTTGGC
>DATKKX010000503.1:0-8685 GCA_035542775.1 Phycisphaerae bacterium
CGGAGTGCGTCAGGAAGACAAAGAGCACACACAGCGGGAAGATGAATGCGGCAGTGCTGCCGGCCAGGATCTCCATGTAGGTCAGCTCGGTCCATTCGGTGGCCATGCCTCGGCCCATCTCCTGTTCGGACAGGCGGTCCATCGTGTCGATGGCCTGGCCGGAGCTGCGCCCGGGCGCCGGCGCGCCGTTGATCGGCGCCGCGGGGTACATGTTGTACCTGGTGATCATCATGGGCCCGGTGACCCTTCGGACGGCGGCGATCGCGCCGAGGGGCACCATGTCACCATTGGCGTTGCGAACCTGGAGCCGGGCCACATCCTCCGGCCGTGAACGGAAAGGCGACTCGGCCTGGGCGTTGACCTGCCAGGTGCGCCCGAACTGGTTGAAGTCGTTGACGTAGTACGCGCCCAGGTTGGTCTGCAGCGTATTGAAGACATCGCTGAGGGCTACCCCTGTGCTCTTGCACTTGGTGCGGTCGATGTCCGCGTAGAGTTGCGGCGTGTTGGCGCGAAACATCGAGAAGACGCCCACCAGTCCCTTGTCCTCGCGGGCCCGAGCGACCAGGTCCTCGGTCTGCTCGGCCAGCGCCTGCAAGCCATGCCCGCCACGGTCCTCGACCATGATCTTGAAACCGCCCGCGGTGCCCAGACCGTCGACCGGAGGCGCACCGAACACGCTCACCTCCGCCTCCGGAACCTTGGCATAGGCCAGCTTGCGCAGATCAGCGGCGATGCGATCGGCATAGAGCTCGGGCTTGTGGCGCTTCTCGAACTCATCGAGGATCACGTACATCGATCCCAGGTTGGAGCCGTTCATGGCGAGGAGGGACGACTGACCGGCCACAAGCACGGTGTGAGTGACCCCGGGCATCTTGCTCACCAGGGCGTCCAGTTTTGCCATAACCGCCTGCGTGCGCTCCAGTGAGGCTGCATCCGGCAACTGGACGTTCACAAGAAGGTAGCCCTTGTCCTGGGAAGGAATGAAACCGGTGGGAACGGTCTTGAGGCCGTAGTACGTCGCGTACAAGAGTGTGCCGAAGATCACGAGGACAACGACCGAGCCCCGGATCGCCTGCCGCACGGCCCGGGCATAGCCCCCCGTCAGCCAGCCGAAGCCCTTGTTGAACATCCCGAAGAAGCCCGCGAGCAGCCGGTTGATCAGCGCGCTGAGCAGCCAGCCGGCGACGCATCCGATGGCGAAGGCCACGACCCGCAGCCCCCACAGCAGGGCCGCGCTGCCGCCTGCGGCAACCGCTCCCTCATGCGCCCCGCCCTCGCCGCCGGCCACTGACAATCCGACGACCGCGGCCAGGGCGGGCGTCAGCTTCAAGTAACCGACCAGCCCGAGCAGCAGGATGATGCCCAGCCTGGGCAGTGCGTCTCCGTGGCTCTGGCCGTGACTGCCCTGGGGGCGCGGCTTGAGAATGAGCGCCGCCAGCGCCGGACTCAGCGTCAGAGAGTTGAACGCGGAGATCAGCGTCGAGGTAGCGATGGTCAGGGCAAATTGGCGGTAGAACTGACCGGTGATCCCGGCGATGAACGCGACGGGGATGAACACCGCGCTGAGGCCGAAGGCGATTGCGATCACCGCTACGGTCACTTCTTCCATCGACTTGTAGGCGGCCTCTTTCGGTGGAAGACCGTGCTCGAGCCAGCGTTCCACGTTCTCCACCACCACGATGGCATCATCCACGACCACGCCGATCGCCAGAACCAGCCCCAACAGCGAAAGATTGTTCAGCGAGAAGCCGAGCAAGGTCATCACCGCGAACGTGCCCACGAGCGAGACAGGCACAGCGATCAGGGGGATGAGCGTCGCCCGCCAGCTCTGAAGGAACACCAGCACCACGATCGCCACGAGAATGAAGGCGTCCTCCAGGGCGCTGACCACTTCTTTGATGGACTCGCGGATGAAGGGCGTGGTGTCGTAGACAATGCCGTAATCGAGGCCCTCGGGAAAGTTCTGCTTCAGTTGGGCCATCTTGGCCTTGACCCGATCGGCCGTCGCCAGAGCGTTCGAGCCGGGCAACTGGAAGATGGGCAGAGCCACGGAAGGCTTGCCGTCCAGCGCGCAGCTCTGGTCCCGGTTTTTGGCCCCAAGCTCGATGCGGGCCACGTCCCGCACCCGCGTGATCTGGCCTTCACTTCCGGTCTTGAGGACGATATCTCCAAACTGGTCCGGGGTGGTGAGCCGGCCGAGCGTGTTCATCGTGTACTGAAAGTCGAGGGCCGCCTTGGTCGGCGGCTGACCGATCTGCCCGGCGGCGACCTGGACATTCTGCTCCTGCAGAGCCTTGATCACATCGTTGGTCGTCAGGTTGAGCCCGGCCAGCTTCTCCGGATCGAGCCAGACGCGCATGCTGTAATCTTGCTGGCCGAAGTAGGTCACGTCGCCGACGCCCTCGAGCCGGGCCAGCTCGTCCCTCACCTGAATCGTCGCGTAGTTGCTCAGATAGAGCTGGTCGTAGCGGCCGTCCGGGGAGAACAGATTGACCACCAGCATGACATTGGGCGACTTCTTCTTGGTGGTCACGCCGGCGGCCTTGACCTCGCTGGGCAGCACGGGCATGGCCATCGAAACGCGGTTCTGAACCAGAACCTGGTCCATGTCTATGTTCGTGCCCAGCTTGAACGTCACGGTCAGGTTGTACGCGCCGTCGTTGGTGCACGATGACGACATGTAGAGCATGTTGTCGACGCCGTTGACCTGTTGCTCGATGGGAGCGGCCACCGTATCGGCGACCACGCTGGCGCTGGCTCCGGGATAGGTGCAGGAGACCTGGATGGTCGGCGGCACGATTTCCGGGTACTGCGCGACGGGAAGCACGAAAAGAGACACGATGCCCGCGATCGTGATCACGATCGAGAGCACGGCGGCAAAGATCGGCCGGTCGATGAAGAAACGAGACAACATCCGTGGTCCTCCGCTACTGGTGTGCGGCTCCCTGGGGTGCGCTGTCCTTGGCGGGCGCGGTTGCCGCCGGCGGGGCTTCGACTTTTGCGCCAGGACGCGGCATTTCCACTCGCTGCGGGGTCACGGGCTTGCCCGGCCGGGCCCGCTGGATCCCGGTGACGATCACCCAGTCACCCGGTCGCAGACCACTGGTGATCACGCGCAAGCCGTCGTCCTCCAGCCGTCCCAGCTTGACGGCGCGGTATTGGGCAATGTTCTTGTCGTCGACGACGTACACGAAACTCTGGTTTTGGTCCGTGGCCACGGCGCGGTCCGTGACCAGCAGCGCCTTGAACGGCTCGCTCAGCGGTACGCGGACACGGGCAAACAGGCCGGGCTTGAAGATCCGCTGTGAGTTGTCAAAGGTCCCCCGCACGGAAATGGTGCCTGTCGAGGGATCGACTTTGTTGTCAGCGAAGTTGATGATGCCCTGGTGGGGGTAGCCCTCCTCGTTGTCCAAGCCGATATAGACCGGGATCTTCAGCGTCCTGACGTCCGGCTGGGACGCAGTGGGCGGGACGGAAGCCTTGGCCCGCTCCCGAAACTGCAGCATGGCGCGCTCGTTGACGTTGAAATAGACGTAGATCGGATCGAGCGAGACGATGGTCGTCAGCTCATCGGTGTCTGCGCGGATGAGGTTGCCCGTGGTGATCAGCGCCCGGGAGATCTGTCCACTGATAGGCGCCTTGATCGTCGAGAACTCCAGATTGAGTTTTGCCTGGTCGATGGTGGCGTCGGCGGACTGAATCGCGGCCGTGGCTTCGCCCGCGTTGGCGACGGCCTTGTCCAAGTCCTGCTGAGTGGCAGCGCCGGTGGGAACAAGTTTTTCGTACCGCTGGACATCGGCCGTGGCTTGCGCCAGCCTCGCCTTCCATAGCGCCTTTTGCCCGTCCGCGTTTTTCAGCGCGGCCTGGAATGGCCGTGGGTCGATCTGGAAGAGGAGGTCCCCCTGCCTCACCTCCTGGCCGTCCGTGAAGTGTATCTCATCCAGGTAGCCGCTGACCCGGGCGCGGATGTCGACTGTCTCGGCGGCATCCATGCGGCCGGTGAATTCGCCGAAATCGATCACGTCGCGGCTGACGACCTGGCTGATCATCACCTCCGGCGGCGGCGCGGCGGCCTGGTGACCTTTCTCTTCGCTCCCGCAGCCGCTCATCACGGCAGCAATGATCAAGCCGCAGGCGCAGCCTCGGTATAGATGCATGTCGTATCTCCGTGCTTGCGTTGGCGCTTCAGAATAGGGGGTGGCGCATTCCCGATCCTTCTGCGCTCCCAGGGTCGGCTGCCTCATACCTTCTCGATAAGCGATCACCCAGTCTGGGCGTCTCAAGGTACTCCAATCCTCCGGTGTCGGTGGCCCGGTTCCGCCGGAAGTTCGGTTGCGCGAACGCCTTCTGCCCTGGCGCCAACGGCGGAGTGTAATGGATTGAGCGAATCCGTCGATCCTGTTCTTCCGGGTATTCTGATTTCTCCAGGCAGTAAGGCGGCTCCGACTTGTGGACTTTTGAGGAGCGCCTGTGGATGAGCGGCCGGTGGCGGGATCAGGGAGCCCTACCAGCCGGAAGCCTGTCATTCGCTCACCCCCACCGAAATGCAGCCCCAAAGCTGACAGCGGCACACCGGCGTCATGGTGAGGCGAAAAGTGGAAATAGATCGGCCCGGACACGTGTTCGGAGCCCCGTGGCCAGGTCCGGGCATGACACTTACGCGCCACGACTACGCATCTCGTTAGGTTGCAAGAGGTTAATGCGGGTCCGAACTGTCTGGTACGACCCTGCAAGCGGTCCGAAAGCTGCTCTTGGCCGCGCCGGCGGCGGGGTCAGGTCGAGCGATCCCCGAAGGCGGAAAAACCGGATGGCGGCGGTTCGGGAGTCACGGCGGCGAGCTTGGCTTGCGGACTTGGCCTTGTGCTCGCCTGGCATGTGGGGCATTCCCGGTGTTGTGTAATTGCGCAACGCGGCGTCAAATAGGCAGGTGGCCGGGGATAGCGCCGAGCGGGTTACACCCGTGACCACGGCCGAGATCGGGCCTTGCATTGGACATTGGATAGTAGAGCGTGGGCCGGCTGCCGAGGGCACGTCACCTGGAGGCAGTCACCGGATCGAGACTCGAAAGGGACAAGGAAGGAGTCTATGGCAGCAAAGACAACCAAGCGGTCACGGTCGCCCAAGAAGCGAACGCTCGACGAGTGGGAGCGCGGGTGGCAGCAACATTGGAGCAAGACAAGCAGCAGCAGCTATGAACTGCCGATCAATGGGCCCGGTGGCGCCGACCGTGAGTTCCTGACGCAAGCGCGAACCCCGGAAAAGGAGACCGCGCGGCTCAAGCGCATTCACGATGAATTCGTGCGCGGCTTCGAAGGGCTGTACCAGCTCGGCCCGGCCGTGACGGTCTTCGGCTCGGCGCGTTTCAAGCCGACTCACGCTTATTACAAGCTGGCACGCGCCGTGGGCGGGGAGTTGGCACGGGCCGGCTTCGCCACGCTTACCGGCGGTGGTCCCGGCATCATGGAAGCGGCCAATCGCGGGGCCCACGAGGCCGGCGGAACCAGCTACGGGCTGAACATCATCCTGCCACACGAGCAGAGCGCGAACCCGTACGTGGACAAGACCGTGGAGTTTCACTACTTCTTCACCCGCAAGGTCATGCTGGTGAAGTACTCGTGCGCGTTCATCGTCATGCCCGGCGGCCTCGGCACGCTCGACGAGATGTTCGAGGCTGCCACGCTGGTCCAGTGCGGGAAGATCGGTCCATTTCCTATCGTCCTGATGGGCGTCAAGTTCTGGGAAGGCATGCGCCGCTGGGGCCGGTTCATGATGAAGCAGGGCGTCTTCTCCAAGGAAGAGATCGGCTTCGGCTGGGTTACCGATTCTCCGACGGAAGCCGTCGAGGTCATCCTGCGCAGTCTGCCGGCCACAGTGCGCAATCAACTGAAACCACGTGATGGCAAACGTTCGCACAGAGTGAGAAGCAAATGAAAATCAAACTCATCGGGGCCGCCGGCGGCGAGGTGACGGGGTCGGCTTATGTGGTGGAGACGAAGCAGGCCCGCATACTCGTCGATTGCGGGATGTTTCAGGGTGGCAAAAAGTCCGAAGCGCTCAACCGCCCGCCCTTGAAACCGAACCGCAAGCTGGACGCCGTACTGCTCACACATGGCCACCTGGACCATTCCGGCCGATTGCCATTGCTGGCCCAGTTGGGCTGGCGTGGTCCCGTCCTGGCAACCCCGGCCACCAGGCAGTTGGCGGCCCTGATCACCCGCGACTCGGCCCGCCTTCAGGCGCAGGACGCCAAGCGCGAGAGCCGCAAGCGTGCCAGAATGGGCAAGCCGCCGGTCGAGCCGCTCTACACCCCTGAGGAGGCGGATGCCATCATCAGCCAGTTTCGCGATGTGCCCTACAAAGAGCCCGTCGACGTAGCGCCGGGGATTGAGGCCATCTGGTCGGAGGCGGGCCACATGCTCGGCTCGTCCAGCATCCAGTTGATCGTGCACGAGAACGGAGCCGACAAGCGGTTGGTCTTTTCCGGTGACCTGGGGCCCACGAGCATCCCTCTGCTTCGCAAATTCGAGCCGTTTCACCACGCGGACATGGTTTTTCTCGAATCCACCTACGGCGACCGCGACCATCGCCCCTTCATGGAAACGGTGGAGGAGTTTGTGGAGGTGGTGAAGAAAGCCGCGCAATCCGGCGGGAAGATGATCGTCCCGACCTTTGCGGTGGGTCGAGCCCAACTGCTGACGAGCCTATTGGCCTGGATGTTCCGCAAAAAGAACGTGCGACCTTTCCCCATCTTCCTCGACAGCCCGATGGCCATTGAGGCAACGAAGATCTACATGCAGCATCGCGAGCTGTTTCACGACACGATGAGCAAGTTCATCCAGGAAAAGCCGATGCGGGAGGATCTGCGCAGCATGACGATGACGGCGACGGCCGAGCAGTCCATGCAGATCAACGAGCAGACCGGGACGTGCTTCATCATGGCCGGCGCCGGGATGTGCAATGGCGGCCGCATCCTGCACCATCTGAAACAGAATCTGTGGAAGCCCGAAACTCAGGTGCTCATGGTCGGCTATCAGGGCCGCGGTTCGCTTGGCCGCCGCCTGATTGACGGCGAGCAACGTGTCCGGATCCATGGGGAAATCATCGCGGTGCGGGCCACGATGCACACGCTCGGCGGCTTCAGCGCTCACGCCGGCCAGACCGATTTGCTGGACTGGCTGGGCGCCATCGCTCCCAGCCGGCCGCGCGTGATCATTGTGCACGGTGAAGACCGGCAGCGCCAGGCGCTGTCCGAACAGGTCCAGCGCCGCTTCAAGCTGAAGAGCGCACTGCCGGACATGGGTGATGTGATCGAACTGTAAGAGAACCGGAACGGGCCACCGGCGGCCGGAGGAATGAACATGGACAGCTTCAATCTGCAGGAGCACGGACTCACGGTCAGCGAGGTACACCGCAATCTGCCCCCCGGCGAGCTGTATGAGCACGCCGTCCGTTACGAGAAGGACTCGCACATCGCGGACAACGGGGCGCTGGTGGCACACTCCGGCGTCAAGACGGGGCGCTCGCCGAAAGACAAGCGCGTGGTGAAAAATCCGGAATCCGAGGGCGATGTCTGGTGGGGCCCCGTGAACAAACCGCTGGACCCGCACGCGTTCGCCATCAACCGGGAGCTGGCTCTCGACTATCTGAACACCCGCGACCGGCTCTACTGCCTGGACGGCTTCGCCGGCTGGGACCCCAAGTACCGCATCAAGATCCGTGTGATCTGTTCGCGGCCTTATCACGCCCTTTTCATGCACACGATGCTTATTCGGCCGACCGCCGAGGAGCTGGCGGCTTTCGGCAAGCCCGACTTTGTCATCTATAACGCCGGCACATTTCCAGCGAATCAGCTCGTGCCCGGCATGAGCTCGAAGACGAGTATCGACCTCAGTCTCGAGGACCGCGAGTTGGTCATCCTCGGCACGGAGTACGCCGGCGAGATGAAGAAGGGGGTGTTCACGGTCGCCAACTACTTCGCCCCCCGGCGCGGCATACTCTCGATGCACTGCTCGGCCACGGCTGATAAGAAGACCGGGCGGTCGTCGCTGCTCTTCGGACTCTCGGGCACCGGCAAGACGACTCTCTCCGCGGACTCCAAGCGGTTTCTGATCGGCGACGACGAGCACTGCTGGAGCGACGAGGGCATCTTCAACATCGAGGGCGGCTGCTACGCCAAGGCGATCAACCTCACGCCCGAATCCGAGCCCGAGATCTTCGCCGCCCTGCGTTTCGGGGCGGTGATGGAGAACGTGGTGTTGGAGGAGGACCGCTCGGTCGACTTCACGGATACGACGATTACGGAAAACACCCGGGGCGCGTATCCGATCGAGTTTATCCACAGCGCGAAGATTCCGTGCATCGCCGGACATCCCAGCGACGTCATCTTCCTCACCTGCGACGCGTTCGGCGTCTTGCCGCCGGTCAGCACGCTCTCGCCGGCCCAAACCATGTATCACTTTATCAGCGGCTATACGGCCAAGGTCGCCGGGACGGAGGTGGGGATACGCGAGCCGCAGGCCACCTTCTCGCCGTGTTTTGGCGGACCGTTTCTGGTGTGGCATCCGAGCAAGTACGCCGAGCTATTGGCCGCGAAGATAAAGCAGCACAAGGCTCATGTCTGGCTGGTGAATACCGGCTGGAGCGGAGGGGCCTACGGCATGGGCAAACGCATCAAGCTTGCCAACA
>DATKKX010000504.1:0-3255 GCA_035542775.1 Phycisphaerae bacterium
TGCCGGTGCCGAACGGCGAGTTCGTAGCTGTTGCGGCGGGCCGGGGCCACACTCTGGGCTTGAGGGCCAACGGCTCAATCGCGGCTTGGGGCTTGAACGACCACGGCCAATGCAACATTCCGGAGCCGAACACCGGCTTCGTGGCCATAGCGGGCGGTGGTTGGCACAGCCTGGGGTTGAAGGCCGACGGCTCAATCGTCGCATGGGGCTTGAACGACCATGGCCAATGCGACATTCCGGAGCCGAACACGGGTTTCGCGGCCATCGCCGGCGGAGGCTACCACAGCCTGGGCCTGAAGGCCCACGGCTCGATCACGGCGTGGGGGGCGAACACCGATGAGTCGGACAATTACATCGGCCAGTGCGACGTGCCGGCGCCGAACGCGGGCTTCGTGGCCGTCAGCGCTGGCGGATTCCACAGCCTGGGTCTGAAGGTCGATGGCTCGATCGTGGCCTGGGGCGCGGGGCAGGCCGGTCAATCAGGGCATCCACATTACGGCCAATGCGTCGTGCCCGACCCCGACTCCGATTTTATCGCGGTATCGGCCGGCGCGTACCACAGCCTGGGCTTGAAGGCCGACGGTTCGATCGTGGCCTGGGGATGGGACAACTTCGGTCAATGCACCGTGCCGACTCCCAATACGGGCTTCATCGCTGTCTGCGGGAGCCAGCAGTGGCACAGCCTGGGACTCAAGTACGACGGCTCGATCGTTGGGTGGGGACGGGACACTGAGGGTCAATGCGACGTGCCCGCGCCGAACAGCGGTTTCGTCGCGCTCGCAGCCGGGGGATACCACAGCCTCGGCCTGAGGGTTTACCACCGCGGCGACGTGAACTGCGATGATCTCGTGGACTTCCAGGACATCAGCCATTTCGTCCAGGCACTGATCGATCCGGCCGGCTATGCGGCGGACCACGACGGTGATCCCTATCCGGCCTGTGACCGCGTGCGCGGCGACATGAACGGCGATGGCGCGGTCGACGGCGCGGACATCCAATCGTTCGTCGATTCATTGCTGGGTTCATAACGGCGGATATCACGACTTAGCGACCGGCACGCCGAATCGCGGGGGCTCTGTGTACGAGGTGCGAAGCAGGGTGCCGCTTCCGACGGTGGAGGACAGCGCCGGCAATGGATGAGGCCTCGATTGCCCGGGTTGTCGCTCGGCGGCCTGCGGCCGTTGCCATTTCCGCGCCCGATAAGGGGAGCCTATCGCCTCGTGGTCCCGGCAACCTGTCCTCGAACCAATGCGTCATTAAGAAGGCATGGGCCTCGCTTGATCCATGATCGGACCTGTCTCCCGCAGGGTTCGAGCCGATCGGTCCGTAAACTCAGCGGTTTGACGGCCCGTCGTCGGAGTGTTGCATTGCCGCACGGGCGCATCAATAATCAGATAGCTCGCTCTTGGGGGAGGCAATCCTACGACGCAATGGCAGGCCGCCGACCGGTCGGCGCGTTGCGGAGCACGGTTATGTCAATCGCGGTGAATTGCCGATGCGGCAAGGCATTCAAGGTCAAGGACCATATGGCCGGCAAGGCCGTACGATGCCCATCGTGCAAGCATCCGCTCCGCATCCCAGGGGAGAAACCCAGCAAGGGCGCTGCGCCGCCGGGGGCGTCCAAGACGGATAAGCAACGGGCAGAGGAGGCCATCCTGCGATTCGAGGCGGCGCAAAAAAAGAAGCAGCGGACCGCCGAGGATGAAGCGGCATTGCGGGCCGAGCGGAACAAGCTCATCGAGAGCTACGATCAGCTCGTCGGGAAGTCCGGAATAGAGAAGGACAAGAACGGCAAGCACGCCCTGGCCGGGGAAAAGAAGACCAAGGCGACGGTATTCACCAAGCTGCGCGACGCGGTCGGCGTGGTTCTGGGCAACCTCTTCGTCAGGTACATCATGATCATGATCGTGATCTCAGCGGGGGTGGTGGGCAGCGTGTACCTGGTGAGGTTCGTCACGACGTACATGGGGAATCAGACCGTGGCGTCAAGCCAGCCGAAGGATGAGCAGATCAAGGATGCGTACAAGAAGTTCGAGGAGGCCATGGCCGCCAAGGACTGGACCCGTGCCCGGGACGCTCTGGAGGATGTTCTGAGGATCGATCCTGTCAAGGTCAACAATCGCGAATACCAAGCCAAGAAGAAACGGCTCGAAGAGGCGGTTCAGAAGAGCTGATCGGCTGGTCCCGTAAGAGGGCGCGTGAAGCTGCGCCGTGGGAGTCGCGAAATCGGCCGCCGTGAGCAAACCAGGTCCGGGGGCTCGCTTGACAGCCTGAGCCGCGACGGTATAGTGCGGCGTTGATATTTTGGCCCCTGGTGTAATGGTAGCACAGCAGACTCTGGATCTGCTTGTGGAGGTTCGAGTCCTCCGGGGCCAGATTTTACTTCCCCACTGTTCCCTTCAGCACCATTCACGGCCGCGCAAACCGGCTTTTCCTTTGTCGCGTTCCCTTCTGGATTGCCCGGTTCCCCGGTGGGGCGCGCCGCGTTTTGCGCCGCTTTTTTCTCGGTGCCCACGGCGTCGGAAAAGTAGGCGTCGCGGAGACACAGGTAGTGGTCTTTCGCAACGTCCGGGCTGTTACCTATCCACTCGCACACGGCATGAATCGGGAAGCGTTCACAAAGCTCGGTTTCCCGGCTAGCCCGCATGTTGTGCCAGGGCTTCGGCCACGGGGACAGCCCCGCTTTGCGGATGATGCGCTCGAATTGGGTCCGCAAGTTCTGTCGCGTGTCACGGTATCTCGTGATAACGTGCTCGGGCATCGGCACCCCGCGCTCGAGCGAATCCGTCAAGGTCGGCTCGAAAACTTCCATCAACGGGCCGCGCAGCTCGGGGAATAGAGGGATGCACCGCACCTTTGTCTTGCAAGCCGGTATGCGGATTCGGTTCTTTTCCCAGTCGATGCAGGCCCAGGTCAATGCCAGGGATTCGGACGAGCACCGCAGGCCGCCGTATCGGCTCAGGGCCACGAGTAACCGCCATTGGCTATCGGGGCATTGCTCCAGCACCTTGTCGACGTGCTCGCGGGGGACGAAATACATCCGGTCCTTGTTCTTTTGGGAACCCCCCTGTACTTCCGCAAACGGATTCTCGGCAATACGCCGCCATCGCACGGCCGCGCGGAACACCTGCCGAGCAACCTCTATCCGCTTGGCCACGGTCGCGGGCGAAAGCTCTTCCTCGGCCCGTAAATGCTGGCGAAACTTCTCGGCGTCGTTCGGGCCGATGTCGCGGATGTTGCGGTCCGGCTTGAAAT
>DATKKX010000505.1:0-15990 GCA_035542775.1 Phycisphaerae bacterium
CGCCCAGGGGCTCAACACCCGCGGCTCATTGCGGGCGAGCAATCTTGACTTCCTGGAGGCAGACCTGTTTGTCTCTGAGCTCGAGCAGTTGCAGATCGCCGTCCGTGCCGGCCGCCAGCAGGCCTACTCCGCGATGAAGCAGACCGTCGGCTTGCTGCCCGACGAACCGCTCGTCATCCGACAAGCGTCCTTACCCCCGCTGGTCACGCCCCAGGAACGGCAGAGCGTGATCAACGCCATCGCGCAAGGCTTTCTGGCCCGCCCGGAGAACAAGGAGGTCAACCTCTTCGCCCGCATCCGCGCCGAGCAGGTGAAGTTCGCCAAGGCGGCATGGGCGCCGAACGTCGCCGTTCTGGCCAACGAAGTCAACGTCAGCGGTTCTCCCTATGCCATCCTGAACGCCGTCGACGGCATCATCGCCGGCGTCATCATCGACGTGCCGATCTACGACCCCGCCCGCCGCGGCCGGTTGCGCGAGGCTCTCGGCCTGGAGCAGGCTGCGTTGGCCTTTCAAAAACAGGTCGAAGAGCTTCTCACCCTGGAGATCGACGTAACCGCCATCGACGCCCAGAAGGCGCTGGCCGCGGTCATGCGAGCGGCCAAAGCCCGGCAGGACGCCGCCGAGCACCTCGATTCCGCCCGGCAGGCCTACAGCCGCGAGTTGATCCCCGCCTCAGGCGTGGTCCTGGCGATGGGCATCGATGCCCTCGGCAAGATCGGCTACTCCCAGGCCCTATTCACCTACCACAACGCCAGGGCCAACCTGAAACGCGTCACGGCCGACCGGGAGACGCCCTATGGCTACTAACCCGCCTTCCCACAATGCGCTGTCCCCCATGGCGCCCCCCCACAACGCGCTATCCCACCTGCACCGCTCCATCCCCGCCCGGAGGGCGCACGACGGTTGCCAGGGGCGCAAGTCGCGCAGCGATCCAGCCCCTGGGACAGCCTACCCCTATAGATGCTCTTTCCCCCGGCGGGCGGACGGACCTGCCATGCTGGTAACGATTCTCTTTTGCCTGCTGACTCTCACGCTCACGGCTGGTTGCACTCAGCCGTCAGACCCAATGCATCAAGCCACAACAGGCAACGAGGCTCAGCCCGCCGCAACCACGCAACCCGCCGATCCCGGTGTGGTCTACGACCCCTACGCCCCCAAGCCCGTCCCGGCCCGCGACATACTGGAGCGATCAGTCAAAGAGCGCGGCCCCGACTTCAAGCTCATCGACAAGCTCATGGATCCGCGCACGCAGGTGCCGGAGTTCGACCGCGAGCCGCTGGGGCCGCCCGCGCCGGACGCGCGAATCGCTGATGATGTGCCGATGCTCGACGATGCCAATCCCTTCCCGCCGCCCGAGGTCGTGCCGCCCAAGGAGGTGACGATCATCGTCGGTCTGGCCCGCTCCACGTTCCGCACCCGCGAGCCCGAGGAAGTTCTCAGCGCCGCCCAGCCGTTCATCGACCTGGAGCAGAAGGAAGTGGATGTCCGCGGGGCTCCTGTCCTGCACGAAAAGCCCGGTGATATCTATTACGCCCTGCTGAAGGGCCATGACCAGATGGTCATCAGCCATATCTTCGATTACCTGCTGGTCCGAACTTGGTTCGAGGGTGTCGCGGGCAACGGCACAATCCTGCTCGGTTGGGCCCAGCCGGCCCACCCGCGAACTACCGACCTGGATCGCGATTTCGCCGGCCCCCCGGGCACCTGTATCGAGCTGATCGTGGCCCACGATGCTTCTTACAAGAGCTTCGCCGACCTGAAGGGCGCCCGCCTGGCCCTGACCGCTAACTACGTGGATGCACCCGGTGCGTTTCTCACGCGTTTGCTGATGGATGCCGGCCACCGCCTCGACCAGCCGTTCTTCGGCAAAGTCACGCTCCGCCGTTACACCAAGGACACGGTCATCGACGTGATCAAGGGCAAGGCCGACGTGGCCTGCGTCGACCAGGGGACAATCGGTGCCCTGGATCGTTTCTATGGCATCGCCGGCCATATCCGCACCATCGCCATTTCGCCGCGCTACAATGTGGACGTGCTCTACACCAGCGAAAACAACGTGGAGACCCACCGCACCGAGATCGAGCTCACCCAGCGCCAGATCAACACGCTGGCCAAGAACGCCGAAGGTCAGGAAGTGCTCTTCCTGTTTGACGACGAAGGCTGGTACAACTATCGGCAGGGCGACCTCGCCGCCGCCCGCGAACACTTCGGCGATTTCCTGAAATTCTGGGACGAAACCCCCGCCGACCTCAAAGCCCTCCTCGATCCCAAGGCTCCCGTGGACCGGCACACGTACGACCGTTTCGGAGACGAGGGGTAAGAGTACAACGTCGCCACCTATACCGTCCGCAGCGCCTGCACCACCGACAGCCGTCCCGCCGCCCGCGCCGGCCAGAACCCGCCCACCAGTCCAATCACCGCCGTGACCATCATTGACAGCGCCACATTGCTCATCGACATCTGAACGCTGAACGCCACTGACGTGAATGTGACCGTCCCCACCAGGTCTTTCATCCCCCGATCCAGCAGCACGACCGCCGCGCAACCCAGACAGCCCACCACGCCCCCGCCGGCCGCCAGCAGAAGCGACTCCAGCAGCACGCCGCTCAGCACCGATCGCCCTGAAAAACCGATCGCCCGCAGCACGCCGATCTCCTGCGTCCGCCCGGCCACGGCGGCATACATCGTGCTCATCGCCGCGAAGATCGTCCCGATTCCCATTACGAAGACCAGCACCAGCGCCATTTCTTCCAGCACACGGGCATTCTGCGTCTGCCCGGCGAAGTATTCCGGCTCGGCAATGGCTCGCAGGGCAATCCCCGCCGCCGCGACACGCTCGCCCGCCGCGGCGACTGTCGCGGCATCGGCGGCCCTTAAGCGCACCGTCGCCGACGAGTAAAAGGGCCGGCGATAAGCGGCGGCCACGTTGGAAGAGTGCCCCCAGAACTCACTCTCGTGGACGCCTCCGGCGGCTGCAAACACGCCTACCACCGTGAAACTCCGGTCGCCGCACGCCACGGTGGTCCCGATGGCGCCCTCGTTGAATTGCCGGGCCGCTGCCTCGCCCACGACCAGCTCATTGGCTCCGGCCTGGAACCAGCGCCCATCAACCAGCCGGACGGCCGAATGCACCAGTCCGGCAATCTCCAGATCGACTCCGCGGACGGCGATGCTGGCGCTGGTACGCGACGGGTCGCCCCGCCGAGTCACGTCCGTCTGGACGACGATCTCGGCGGACACCAGCGGCCGACCCTGAGAATCCTGGGCGGCCTGCGGCAGACCTTTCAGCCGCTGAAACTCATCCTGCCGGACCTCGCTGTTGCTTTCCGCCGTCGCCGGCTCGGCCAGCACGATCAGATTCCGTTCGTCTCCGCTGCGTGCCAATGCCCGTCGCAGGCCGTCCGCGAAGCACAGCAGATAGCAGAACACCCCCACCACCAGGCCCACGCCCAGCATGGTGAGCGCGCTGCGAATCCTGTGGGTCCGAAGGTTTCCGATGACGTATCTCAACGGCAGCATCGCAAGCCTCGCCGCCTAGCTCTCATCCCGAAGCGTGACCGACACCGGCAGTCTGGCCACTTTCCATGCCGGGGCCACTCCGCCAACCAGCCCGATCAACGCCCCCACCGCCACGCCCAGCAGCACCGTTGCCGGCGTGACATAGATCACCGGAAAATAGGGCATGCTCAGCCCCTCGCCCGCACTTCCCATGCTGGCCAAAGCCGGCACGCAACCAATCGCGCCGCCGATAAAGCCCAGCAGCGCCGACTCGCCCAGGACTGTCGCAAAGATCCTCCTCGGCGGGTAGCCGATGGCCTTGAGCACCGCCAGCTCACTCTCCCGCTCGCGCATCGAGATCGTGACCGTGTTCGCCACCACCAGCAGGATTGTCGCCAGCACCACCACGCCGACCGAATTCACCAGCTCCGGCAGGTCACCGAACATCTTCGTAAAACTGGCAACGAACGATTCCTCCAACTCCGTCCGCGTCGCGTTCAGGGAGTTGGCGAAGGTCGCGTCGATCTCGTTCCGCACTGAGTCCATGGCCCCCGGCGCCACCTTCACCCAGAAAAAATTGGCCGCGTCGTAGTATTCCGACTGCATCGTCCCGATGGCCTTCAGCGCGTCGAGCAGATAGTCCAGGCGCAACACGAAGAGGTTCGGATACGCCTGAGCCGCCGTCACCGCGACGATGTGAAACTCCAGCGTCGGGTAAGGCGGAATACCCCCTCGCAACGTGACCCTCTGCCCTGGCGACCAGTCCAGCCGCTTCGCCAGTCCCGCCCCCACGATGGCCGCCGTGCGATCGGTGTCCCAGGCCTTGATCTCCTCATCCCGCAACTCGAAATCGGAGTACACCTTCGGCATGGTCTCGCGCTCCACCGCCACCGAAGGAAATTGCTCCGGGCTGTTCTCCACCCGCCCTCCGAACCACCGCATCGCGCACACCGCCTGCACGCCGGGCAGCGCCGCGATCTTGGGACCGTGTCCCAGCGGCAGCAGCTTGGTCATGGTGGTCTTCTGCCGGACCACCAGTCGGAGCTGGTTGGCCGAGCTCGCCGCCACGGCCTTCATCGAAGTCACCACCGCGTGCAGCAACGTAAACAGAAAGAGCGAGACCGCCACGGAAGCGATGGTCAGCAGCGCGCGGACCTTGTTCCGCCAGAGATTCCGCCAGACTAGATGACTCAGTGTCACAACTTGCCGTGGTAGATGTCGAGCAGGACCATCTCGACAGTCAGCCCGGGCCCGAACGCCATCGCCACGCAGCGCCCGTCTACCTTGGTCTCCAATAGATCCTTCAGTATGAAGAAGATTGTAGGCGACGACATGTTCCCGTACCGGCGCAGCACGGAGCGGGACAAGGCCAGGGAATCCTCCGGCAGACCGAGCGATTCCTGCACTGCCTCCAGAATTTGCGGCCCGCCGGGATGCACCAACCAATGATGGATCTGTTGGACCGACGTGCCCTGAGCGCGGAGAAATCCCTCCACCGTCGCGGGCACGTTGGCCGCCAGCGTATCCGGCAGATCCTGGGACAACCGCAACCGCAGGCCGTGATCGTCCGCGAACCAGACCATCTGCTCCGCGTACTGCGGCAGGGACGCGCACCGACAGGCGATGATCCTCGCCGCGGCCCGTCGCGGCGAGATCGTCACCGCCGCCGCCCCGTCCGCAAAGAGAACGTTCGCCGTAAGCTGATCAAGATCGTTCGTGTACTGGAAATGGAGCGATGAAAGCTCACATGTCACCACCAACGCGTTGGCCCCTCGCTCGGCCATCTGATGCACCATCCGCACCGCCGCCAGCCCCGCCGAGCAGCCCATGAAACCAAGGTTCCATCGATGAACCGACGGTCGAACCGGCGTCTGGGCCAGGATCGATCGCTCCAGTCCCGGGGCCGAGGCATGCGTGCAACTGGCGGTAATCAACGCGTCCACTTCCGCCAGCCTCGCGCTCGGGATGTCGCTCAGAGCCCGAAGGATCAGCGGCCCGGAGACCTGCTCAAACACCGCCGTGCGAGCCCCCATCCCCGGCCCGCGCGGCTGCTCGTCAAGCGCGCGATACAACGGCTCCGTGCCAAACGGACGAAACCGCGGGTCCAGCACCGACAGATGCCGCTTCTCGATACCGGTGAGTTTCACAATCCGCGGCAAAAGTCGAGCAGTCCGCGGATCGCCGCAGGTCTGCTGGAACAGCTCGACCGACTCCTTCGGGGCCATCGAGAACTCCGGAACCGCCGTACCGATCTCCTGCACATAACAAGCCGTAGCCGGCTGCTCGTTCATGCCATAGCTCCCACATGGATCCATTCGACCAATCGTGCAAACGTCCGGCGCGGGTATACCGCCTGCCGTGAAGCAAGAAAATGCACCAGAGGACTGCGAAGCACCCGACCCAACAGCCTCACACGCGCCTCCGCGGGTCGATGGCTGCTCCTCATCAGCGCCGTGTAATCGCGAAGAACCTCACCGCCGCCGAGAACGGCCCGTGCCGCGCACGAAGCACTGCACATCGCCTGCGCCATCCCCTCTCCGGTGAACGGTTCCACGTACCCCGCCGCATCTCCGATAAGCAGCACATTGTCGGCTCCCAAACGCCGGGGCAACCAGGGAAAACCCGCCGCGCCCCTGGCCCCGTAAAGACGTGGGGCGTCGAGCGGCAGGCTCGACCACAGCGCCGCGCCGGGGTTCAGCCGACGGAGCCTTGCCCAGGCCCCCTCCCTGGGATCCATGGGCGCATCAGCCGCGATGGCCACAACAGATCGATCCGCGGCGGGCGAAGCCAGCCCCACATAGCCACCCCGAAGCCAGTGCATCTCCACACAGCCCAGAGCGGGCAGGCCTTGCGTCGACGGCTGAACCCATTGCTGTGCGATCATCCGCCGCTTCACCGTTTTCCCCACGATACCGAGTCTCCTGGGCATGGTGCTCAAACCACAGGCGGCCAGAATCGTGCCCGCGTGAACGTTCACGCCGTCAACAACCACCTCCCAGCCGTCGTCTCCTCGCTCCAGGCCGGCCGCCCGGCCGTAGCGCACCTCGGCGCCCGCGGCGGCCGCGAGATTCGCCAGCCACTCGTCCAACTCGGCGCGGAACACGATTCGCGTCGCGCCCTGAGGATCGCACGCTAACCGGTGCACGCCGATCACAAACGTGATCGATCTCGCTTCCACTCCGGGCAAGTGCTGATCCGGGCCCGCCAATGCCCGCAGCCGCGCGACCGCCGACCCCGACAGGCATCCGCCGCACACCTTCTCCCGGGGAAACAATCGCTTCTCGAACACGACGACCCGCCGGCCGGCCCGGGCCAGTTCGACGGCCGCCGCGCTGCCCGCCGGCCCCGCGCCGATTGTCGCTACGTCGAATTCACTGCCCATTCCCGGCATGGCCCGGCATTACCCACGATCAACCTCAGTTGCCAGGACGGTAATCAACTGCCAAGCAACGGCAGGTATGTCTTCCCGCCCGGCTGGATCGCATGCTCTGGATGACTCCGGCGCGCCGGACTATAGCGGACACGGCCGCCTTTGTCACGCCCAATCCCGCCGGCGGCGGTATGATCCCGGGATATGATTCAGTGGCTGAAGCCCATCAGACGCTGCCGCGAACCGGAAACGATGGATGATCCGGCCTTGGCCCGCGACCACCATGTCGCCGCTCTGCGCGGTCTGGAACGCATCAATCGATGGAGCCGGAGCGTCGACATCGTCTGGGCGGCAATCCACCGACTGGCCCACGAATCCGGCGAGGCCGGCCTGCGCCTGCTCGATATCGCCACCGGGGCTGGAGATGTGCCCACCGGTCTTGCGCGGCGAGCCCACCGCGCCGGACTGAGGCTGCGCGTCGATGCCTGCGACGTCAGCCCGACCGCCTTGGAACACGCCCGGCGGCGGGCCGACGCCGCCAAGGCCGATGTGCGGTTCTTCCAGCTCGATGCGTTGCGCGACGAGCTTCCGGCGCAATATGACGTGCTGGTCAGCTCGCTTTTCCTGCACCACTTGGCCGACGAGGAAGTCACCCTGCTCCTGGGCCGGATGGCGAGAGCAGCGCGTCGCCTCGTCGTTGCCAACGATCTGCGCCGTTGTCGACCGGGCCTGTTGCTCGCCTACTTCGGCAGCAGGTTCCTGACCGTGTCGCCGGTTGTCCGCGCGGACGCGGTGCGATCGGTTCACGCAGGCTTCACGCTGGACGAAATCCGCGCCCTGGCTCGCCAGGCCGGCCTTTCGGAGGCGATAGTTGATCGCCGGTGGCCCTGTCGATTCTTGCTGACGTGGAAGCGGTGACAGCCCTACTTCTTCTTGCCCGATTCTTCCTTCTTGCTCCCCTGCTCTTTCTTGCCCTTGGCCTCATCCACAATGGTGCCGGCGGACCGCGCCTCGAGTTTGAGCAGAGGAACCGCAAAGGTCAGGCTGCAGTAGCGGCACTTGACGTGTTGACCGCGGTACTTGCTTGGGACCTGCAGGACCCGACGGCATTTGAGGTTCGGGCAGATCATCACGACTGAACCGCACGATGCGCCAGAATCCACCGAATCCTCTCCTTCCGCCGAGGCTGAGTGGCAGACCTCAAGGGCTGGGTCTGCCCTAACCATACGAAACATCGTCTGCCGGGCGATGCCCTTTCACATGTTTCCATCACCCCCGCGCAAGCCTGGCGGCCGAGCCGGATATTATCGGTTGCAAAACTGAGGAAACGTCCCGGGTGGCACAGGCGGGCTCCCGGCTCGCCCATGCGGCGGCGCACTCCGCCCGCGAAGCGCCACGCCCCTGCTTTTGATCTTTTGTTCGGTGGGGTGAACCCGGCAGTCGCCGGACCCGGGTGCTGGGAGGCTCGCCAGAGAAGTCTACGCCGACTCCTTGCGCAACTGTTCCCGCACCGGTCGAGCACGCTCTTCACCGCGAACAACGGCGTCGGTGATGACGTAGCGGCCCTGCATGCCCGGTTCGGGCAGGTGGAACATGACGTCCAGCATCAGATCCTCGACCACCCCGCGCAGGGCCCTGGCGCCGGTATCTCGCTGCATCGCCCTTACGGCGATCTCTTCCAGGGCTTCGCGTGTGAATTCCAGTTGGCTGCCGGCCAGTTCGAACATCTTGGCATACTGGCGACACAGAGCGTTCCGCGGCTCGGTCAGCACCTTCACCAGAGTCTGCTTGTCCAGCGGGCCCAGCGAGGCGACGATGGGCAGGCGTCCGACGAATTCCGGAATCATGCCGTACTCGATCAGGTCCTCCGGCGCTACCCGCTGCAGGATTTCGGTCCGCGCCGCCGCGGAATCAGCGTCACCGGTTTCCTCGCTGGCAAAGCCGATGTTCTTGCCGCCGGTCCGCCGCTTGATGATCTCTTCCAGGTTGGAGAACGTGCCCGCGCAGATGAACAGGATCTGGCTGGTGTCCATCTGGATGTACTGCTGCTCGGGATGCTTGCGACCGCCCTGCGGCGGGATGTTCGAAACCGTCCCTTCGAGCATCTTCAGCAGAGCCTGCTGGACGCCCTCGCCGGACACGTCCCGCGTGATGCTGACGTTGCCGGCGCTCCTGGCGATCTTGTCAATCTCGTCGATGTAGACGATGCCCCGCTGGGCCGCCTCCAGATCGAAATCCGCACACTGCAACAGCCGCAACAGGATGTTCTCGACGTCCTCGCCCACGTAGCCCGCTTCCGTCAGCGTGGTCGCATCGCCGATCGCGAACGGCACGTCCAGCACCCGGGCCAGACAACGGGCCAGCAGGGTCTTCCCGCAGCCTGTCGGGCCGATCAGCAAAATGTTGCTCTTGTCGATCTCGACCTCGTCGGCCTCGACGCGGTCCATGTAGGTCAGGCGCTGATAATGGTTATGAACCGCGACGGAGAGCGCCTTCTTGGCGTGGTCCTGGCCCACGACATAGCGGTTCAGGAATTCCATGATATCCCGCGGGGTGGGAATCTTCTGGAACAACGGCCGCAGGCCGGTGGCCTTCCGGCGCTCCTGCCGGATGATGTTGTGACACAGATCGACGCAGCTCGAACAGATGTAGGCGTCGTTGGGGCCCTCGACCATCGGGCCAACCTCGCGGTGGGTCTTGCCGCAAAAGCTGCACACGTTGGCCCGGCGATTTCTCATCCCGCCCGGCCCGCCCGGGCCGGCCCTGCCGCCCCGTGAACCTCCGCCGCCTGTCCCGCCGCCAGTCTTATTGCCATTAGTCAATGGTATGATTCCTTGCCCGTTCGGAGCACTCTCGCCGGACCGCGCTCGATGTCAGTTCGCGCCCGAATTACCGTACGCCACTTATCGACCTTGGTCCGCCGCTCCCTTGATTGATTCGCTCCCATCCTAGCACAGCTATCGGCTGCCTGCTGATGCCCCACGATCTTTCTCTGCCGCCGAGCCCCGAGACTCTGCCAGTGCTCTGGACTTCAGCGCCTCAAACTCCTGCTCTGTTATCCGTCCTTGCGCCTTCATCTCGCGCAAATGTTGCAGCGACAACCATGTGTCACCGCTTTGGGCCGGGGCGGAAAACAGCCATCGCCGCACCAGCCAGAGCACCACGCCCATGGCGAGGATTGCGGCCAACAGAATCACCCCCCAGAAGATGGCGCCGGCCGCTGTGAAATTCGCCCCGGACACTATGGTTCTTCTCGCCTCCCATGCCGGCCCCGCCGACGTATCGCCGCCGCGCGCCCCCACCGAAAGCCCGCCCAGACTGGCACAAGTGCCATCGCCTCTACGCCCAAGATCCCGCACAACGGCAACGGCGCCGCAGCAGCGGCCGGATCGCCGCCGCTTTGTGCGTAGGCCGCGCCCGTCATGTCGACCCTCTCGGACAGCGCATCCGCCAGCCTCTGTCCTCCGTCAGACTGCTTGACTCGTTGGAACAGAGACGGCAGGCCTTCCTGCGGTGTGCCAAAAGTCGCCGCCGCGCCCGTCCCATTCGGATTCGTTTGAATCAGCGTCTCAACCGTCATCTCCAGGTCAAACGCCTCGCCCGCGACGGCCTCGTACTCGTACCATAGGTCCACGCCCGTGAACAATACCGCCCGAACCAGCGGTATCCCCGGAATGACTTCCGGAAAATCGATCACCGGTGGCGACACGGTCGACAAGGCGCCCGGTCCGCGCGAGAGCTCGATAGACCCGTTCGGGCCGCCGACCAGCGCTATGGAACCGGCCAGCAAATCCAGAGGATCTCGGTCCGGCGAGTACTGGGTCACCCGGACTCGCAGTCGCGCCTCCACCTCCGACAGGTCCTTCGCGGCGTCGGCCGACATGATCAACATCGCGCCGGACAACACCATATGGCTCTTGGCCCGTCCGCGATTGGTAAACCGAACGTCACCCCCCAGATCGCCGACCCCCAGCACCAGCGTCCGCCTCTCCGTCACCGTCCCTTGGACCAGCCAACTCGTCGAGGCATCATCCGAATACGCCCCAAGGTCCAGACCCGCGTCATTCGGCGTGCCAAACCCCGTCGTATTCGGCTGGGCCAGCAAGGCGACGATCTGGCCGGCCGCCGAAATCGTCCCATCCGGCAACAGGTGATCCAGCCGTGCTCGGGCCGTGGCCGGCGGAGTCGGGTTGGTTCCCGGCACGGTTTCCTGGCTGGAGTCCCGTTGGACCTCAACGATGCCGTTGTATTGAACCACCGTTGCGGCGGCGGAGCCTGTGATGGCTCTCACCTCAGCCCGGGCGGTCGCCAGTTGCGCCAAGACCAGGATCAGGCCCGATGTGACTACCCCCCGCAGCTTTGCAGACATCCTCATCCGAAGCACCTCTTTGACGTGCGAGAGGAGGAAATTTCAGACGTCTCCGGTCTGTTCTCCGTGCCGAAGCATATCCTAGCAACTGTATCGGCGTTTTCAAACCGCAACGGGCGGTCTCTACGCTATGCGACCCTTCCGGCTCCTGCCGATTGTTATCGCTACCGGATTATACCCTGTTCCCCCGGGGCCGTGGCCACATTGTGCAAAATGTGCCGGTTCCGCATCACGCCCCACACCGCCATCTCCCCCGCCCGCGGCGAGCAAAAAAGCAGCGGCCCGCGGCCCCGCAGGCAGCGGACGATGGCGATTGGAAAGATGGTCGATAGACTACGTGCCGGCCGTTGAGCCGCCATGGTCAACCGCTCGCGGCCCGCTGGCAGGGCATGGTGGCAATCTTCTTTGGGAGGCGGAACATGACGCGATCCATTCCCCATGCGACTCTCGGACTGATCGTTGCCCTGCCATGCCTGACCCCGTCTTGTGACAGCATCGCGACTTCGCTGGGGGGCAATGTCAGGGTGATCATCGAGAACAATACGGCCTTTGAGGCCCTTCCGGACATCAACACCAGCGACAGCACCAACTTCTTTGATGACATCTTTACCGAAGGCGACAATGTCACCGACTTCGGCGACCACGGCGCCGTCCCCGCGAATACGACCGTCACGTTCTACATCACCTGTGACGACAGCCTCCAGCACATCGCCATCGGTGACGTCGACTTTCGCGACAACCACGACGACCAGGTCGGCTCCACCAACGCCAACGCCAGTCTCCGTCGCGACAGTGACTTTGACTGCGGCGACACCATCCGCATCACCCTTTCCGGCCATGAAGACGATTTCTCATCTGATGTGAATGTCGAATAGCAGGCGTCCCGGGGTTCCTCTTACCCTTGCGCCCGATACGGCAGCTCCTTGATGAACGCCTGCCATTTCTTCTTGAACTTCTCGTCGATCTTCCCGAAGCACTCTTCGAAATCGGCGATGTCCTGCTCCGCGCTGGCATCCGCTCCCACCTTCCGGTGTTTGAGCGTCTCCACGTACTTCGGCAGGTCCTTGCCCTTCTGCTTGATGAGGTAGTTCACAATAGCCCAGGAGAGGGCATATCCTTCGTCCGTCAGCATCGGCTGGCCCTTGCCGGGGTCGCCCACGAACTCCCGCAAGTCCGGCAGCTCTTTCTTGTACTTCTCCCGGACCACCCGCAGCCGCCGCTGATTGATGACGTTGAAACCGGCGCCCATCTTCCCGGGCGGAGGCTCGAACTGCGTGGCCAGCCCCTCCACGAACCACTGCGGATTGGCCTTGCCCGGCGAGTGCACCCGGAAATTGAACAGGAGCTGATGGGCCACTTCGTGCTGCACGACTGAACGATTCTGGTCCTGCTGGAATGCGTCGATCTTGTTCAGGATGAACTGAGCCTGGCGCGTCTTCTCCTTTCGGTCGTTGGGGTCCTTGCTGTTCTTGGCTTCCTCCTTCAATTGCCTCGCCCGCTCGGCGTGCTCCTTGATGAACTGCGCCTCCGACATGTCGTAGAATATGGAAAAGTCGAACGGCTCCCGCCAGTACAGGCCGGCTGCTTCCTGCGGAACCTCGCGACCCACGATCTGCTTGCACCGCCGTTTGTATTCCTCGAAGTTGTGGCAAAACACGACCGGCAGCTTCTCCTTCGGATACCGAATCTTGATGTCCAACTGCGACGCGAAGCGATGCACAGCCCCGTACGTCTTCTCCAGGCGGGAGATGAATTCCTTGACCACATCCTCTTCCGTATCGTAGAGCACGCAGAAGTGATCGGTGCGGCGAACCTTGTACTTATCGCCCAGGACCGCCTTGAATTCATCCTCCCTCGGCCCGCTTGGAAACGGCTTGAGGTGCTCTTTCTTGTCGCTCTTGCTCTCGTCGCCGTTCTTCTTGGAGGCAGCGTCCCCCTTCGGTTTCTCGGCCGCCCTGGCCCCCGAGTCCTCCGACTGCCCTCGCGCCGCCGGGACCGCCACGAAGGCCGCCACCGCACAGACTGATGCCAACCAGCAAAAGCCCCTCCGAATCATGATCGGCCTCCATTCCAGACTCTGCCCCATCGCCTCATGCCTCCTTCAGTAAAACGGGCCCTGCTCGCCAAGAGCCCGCATAATCGGTCTTGCCGTTGCGGCGGCCTGCCCGGCAGGTCAGGTCAGCCCGGGCGGTTCGCCGTCCCATCATATCAGAATCTCCGGCTATTCTATGGCCCGGGAGGCACCTTCACGAAAGCATTGAAATCCCCCGACTTTCGCGCCTTCCCTTCAGGACGATCGAAATGCTAAGCTGGAGATTGCTGCGCCGGCGGTCGGGCAGGCCGGACTCCTGCCACCTCCCGGCTGGTGAGCCTGACGAATCGGCGCCACAAGGATTACCAGCAATGTCGGATACCTATGACAAGTTCATCAACCTGGTCTGCGAGATCGGCCAGCTCGATAGTATCGCCCAATTGCTCGACTGGGATTCGGAAACCTACATGCCCGGCAACGGCCTCCACGTGCGCGCCGACCAGCTCGCTTTGACGGCCGCCATGGCTCACGAGCGACGGTCCAGCAGCCGACTGGGTGATCTGCTGTCGCAACTGGAACAGTCCAACCTGGACCCCGTGCAGGCGGCCAATGTGCGCGAGATACGCCGTCTCCACGACCGCGCCGTCAAGGTGCCCGCTGAACTGGTCCGGCGGATCGCTCACGCCATGACCTTGGCGAAGGATGCCTGGGGCAAGGCCCGCGAGGCTTCGAGCTTCCCCACGTTCGCGCCCCACTTGGAGGAACTCCTGACCTTGAAACGCCAGGTGGCCGACCTGATCGGCTACCGGACCGAGCGGTACGACGCCCTGATGGATGATTTCGAGCCGGGCATCACCACGGCTGAAGTAGCGGCCATCTTCGCCTCCCTGCGCGGCCCCCTCGCCGCATTCGTCCGACAACTGACCGAGTCCAAACGTCAGCCCGACACGTCGATCCTCCATCGACATTTCCCTCGCGAGGCCCAGGAGCGATTCAGCCGGCGAATGGCGGAGGCCATTGGCTTCAACTTCAACGCCGGCCGCATCGACGTCTCCAAGCATCCCTTCTGCACCGGCATGGGCCCGGGCGACGTCCGCCTGACCACGCGGTACTACGAGGACTTCTTCAATGCCTCGGTCTTCGGCGTGCTGCACGAGGCCGGTCACGGGCTCTATGAACAGGGACTCGATCCCAAACACGTTTTCACGCCCGCAGGGCAGTCGGTCAGCCTCGGCGTGCATGAGTCGCAGTCAAGAATGTGGGAGAACCTGGTCGGACGGAGCCGGCCGTTCTGGGAGGCGTTCTACCCGGAGTGTCAGAAGGCCTTTCCGCAGGCCCTCGGGAGTGTTTCCCTCGACGCCTTCTACGGCGCAATCAACCGCGTCGGCCCCTCGCTCATCCGCGTCGAAGCCGACGAAGTGACCTACAACCTGCACATCATCGTGCGGTTTGAGCTGGAACGCGCCATGATCGACGGCAAGCTCGCCGTCAAGGAGGTTCCCGAGGCTTGGAACGCGAAGATGCGAGAGCTATTGGGCGTGACGCCCCCCAACGACCGCGAAGGCTGCCTCCAGGATATCCACTGGTCCATGGGCACGTTCGGCTACTTCCCCACCTACGCCCTCGGCAACCTCTACGCCGCCCAGTTCTTCGAAGCCGCCCACCGCGCCATCCCGGACCTGACCGACCGCATCCGCCGCGGTGAGTTGTCGCCGCTCCGCGAATGGCTGCGGACCAACATCCACGTCCTGGGCAGCCGCTACCGCGCCGGCGACTTGGTCCAGCGCGTGACCGGCAATCCGCTGTCGACTGAGCCGTTCATGCGCTACATACATGGAAAGTTCGCGCCCATCTACGGCCTGTAATGGTCCGCTGATCACGCGGGGATCGAAAATAAAAACCCGGCCTCGTACAATACGTGCTCAGGTTCTGGATGGCGCGGCAGCAACGAGGGTTTGACCATGTGCGTGCTGGCTGAAGGCGACAACGTGTGGACGTTCCTGATGAGCATCCCCTGGTGGGTATGGATCCCCGTCGTAGCCATCATTGCCGGCTTGATTCGGCAGGCGATGTGCATGTCACAGAAGCACCGTGAGCGTCTGGAGATGATCCGCCACGGCATCGATCCGCGCGATCACTCGGAACGCTGATCGCGTTGAACGGGAACACATCTACTTCTCTGCGGATTTAACGCATCTGCCTACCTTATCCGCGCACGCTTGCGCCCATCCGTGGCTCGCGAGACAAGGTGGACATTTTGCTTTTCAGGTCGCCGGGGCCGCCCCTGCTCCCAGGCGCCCCCCATGAACTATCTACATAAGGTCAACATGCAGGGAAAGTGTAGGGCGGGCTCAGCCCGCCGACGGAGCAAACGTGCAACACTTGGAGCGACGGCGGGCAAAGCCCGCCCTACATTTTCCCTATTGTGTGGACCTACTTGGGCCGCCCAAACGCCTTCTGTCGTGCCCACCGCCTCACTGCGGCGCGACACGCCGCAACTGTTCCAGATTCTTGAGAGCATCGGGATTCTGCGGCCAGATTCTCAGCGCCGTCTCCAGGTGCTGTCGTGCCGCGGGGTAGTCCCCGAGTTGCCCGCACACGGCCCCGAGCAACGTGCATGTCCGCGAAACCTCTGGATCGTGATCCAGGATCTCGCGGAAAAGGTCCAGTGCATACGGTTGCAGGTCTTCGATGCGCACGCCCGCCGCGAGATGCCGATG
>DATKKX010000506.1:0-16201 GCA_035542775.1 Phycisphaerae bacterium
GCTGCACGAGAGCCTCGCACGGGCATTGGGTACTGGGCGGGCCCGATGTCCTTAGTGTCCAATACACCTTGTGGCCTTGAGGATCCAGCGCTATGCCAGTGGGGTAGGGCGAGTTCAGCTTGGCGAGATCCTCAAACGCACTCTGCGCCGAAGTGACTTTACGCAGGTCGGTTTTCGCTCGCTGCAATCGGGGCGAAACCCTCACTGTAAACTCCGGTAACACGAAGGCCGGCGACGTCCCTGTTGTTGATGACCATTCGTGCGCCTCCACACGCTCTGAGATGCAGTAGATGTTGGATCCGGTCGGGTCCAGCGCGATTCCAGTTCGCGCCGCAGCCGGAACGTAATAAAGGCATTCAGCGAGCGATCCGTCCAAGTTGGCGCGGCTGATCATGCTTCCATGGACCCAATACATCTTGCCGCGATCCAGGTCCAGAGCGATCGCTGCAGGTGGCTCAGAATCATTGACGAGCTGTTCAACCTCCGTACCGTCCAGGTTGGCCCGACGGATACAGCCGCTTTGAATCCCCGGCTCCAGCCAGGTTTCCTCGGTCCAGTAGACCTTGCCGCGAGGCAGGTCCAAAGCAATACCTTTGGGGCCGTGCTCGCAAGTGATGGCAAGGTCTTCTATCTCGCTGCCGTCCAGGTTCGCTCGGCGGAGAACCTTCAGCTTGATGTCTGTCCAGTACATCTTACCGCCGGCCACATCGAGAGCGATGCCCCACGGATTCGTCGCGATCGGACCTGTAGGCGCGGAGATCAGGCATAGGATGTTCGTGCCGTCGAGGTTCGCACGGTAGATCGATCCCCATTCTGTGAAGTACATCTTCTGCGCGTGAACACTGGCTGGGACGAGCAGCCAGAGGAGCAGGCTGAACCAACAGGCAACGCGGTTCTGTGAACGTGACATAGGCATCGCTGCAATTGTATACGAGTGGCGGCAGGGATTGTTCCCGCCGGCCCTGACTACCAGCGGCAGCCTTCGCATGGATTACTTCAGCGGCGGCGTTGGCGGGGCCGGGCCCTGATCGCCGGCACCAGTCTCCCGTTTTTGCTGCTTACCCTGCGAGAGCATGGCAACCGCCGTATTTCTTTCACCGACCGGCACGCCGCATTCCGGGCAGATGCCGCTGACGTTGCCGGTGAGGTTGTAGCTACACTTCAGACAATGACCGGGCGGTATTCGCCGGTGCTTCCGCCATGCCGCCCACGAGACCGCGAAGATCGCGAGCAGAACGAAGATCCACACGGGAAAGCGTAAGACCACTTCCCGATCCGGCTTCGGCGGCACCTTCGAGACGAAGCCAAGGAAGCTGAAGAAGCCGCGCTGACCGGCCGGTGCGGCAGGCGTCTTCGAGACGTGAACGAAGAAGCCGAGGAAGCCGCGTTGGTTGGCCAGTCCGCCGATAATCGCGGTGAGGTTTTTCCGCATGGATCTCACGGCGCGAACTGCTTGGTCGACTTGAGTGTCAATGTCTGGGATCACGCCGCGCACACCATTGAGGTCGCCGTCCTGAAGCTGCGAAACGATGGTCCGTCTCCCAACGTATTCCTCTTGAAGCCCTGGATACCACGCCGGCACTCCCGCACCTCCCAATCCGGGCGGCATGTCCCTGCTCATATAGGTGAACGTGACGCAACCGTGGCGGAGGTAAGTACAGCACCATCGCTGTCCGTCGCGAGTGCAGTCAAGCCAGAGACCGGTGAAGAAGCTCGTCACCGTCAGCGCGCAGATCGCCACGAATAGAACGACCAGGGGCCACAGGATGCTCCTCTTGACTCCTTTCCTCATCGGGCACCGTCCTTCGGACATGCAGCAATCGGTGTCCCACATTCCGGGCAGATGCCGCTGACGTTGCCGGTGAGGTTGTAACCGCAGCAGCGGCAGTGCCCTGGCGGTTGGCGGCGGTGATCCTTGTAAATGAGCCAGGCCGCCGGTATGCCGACGAGCACGATCGGCAGCCACAGCGGAAAATGGATGAGCGTCGACTGCATGTGAGGGCCGGCATCGCCCCGGTACCAGAACTCGGGCAGGTATAGCCCCGTGAGGGCCAGCATCGGAATGTCGCGCCACGTGCGGGCCCATCGGTGCGACCAGCCCAGCGGGAATGCGCGGCTGTAATGGGTCATTGCCGTGGCCACTTCGGCGGAGCTCCCCGTGTACAGCGACAGCTCGATGCTCCCTCTACCCAGGATGAACAAGGAGTTGGTCCCGAGACGGAAGTGGAGCCCCAGCACGCTGATGATCCACAGGATCAGGGTCAGCCCGAAGATGATCCAGGCGCCGGTCTTGAGGCCGCGCCGCCAACGCGCGGCGGCCCCAGCAAACCACATGCAGAGCACCGGCACTGCGGCGATGATGGCGAATGGCAGCAGCACCGGCCGTGTCCACGACCATTCGCCCACGCAGGGGATGATGAAGATCGCCAGACATGCCGCCGAAGCCAGCCACTTGCCGATGTTGCGAGAACTTCTTTGATCCCGCCCCGGGTTCATGCCTCGCCTCGCTTCTGTAAGGGTCCCTTGATCTTTTCGGGGACCGCTGCGCCACACTCCGGGCAGACGCCGCTCACGTTGCCGGTCAAGTTGTAGCCGCAATCGCAGCAGCCCTTTTGCCGAGCTCGCCGGATGTGGCGTCGTACCTCGCACGCACACGCGAGAGCACCCAGGAGTGCGAACGGCAGCCAGAGGTTCACCTGAAGATGATGGATAGTGATTTGAGCCAGTGAATGTGTCTCATCGGGCCAACGAGCTGAAAAACTCATTGAGTTCGATCTCATGCCAGGCGGGGTCCAGTGACACGTGCGTGGTGAACCGAACGTGTCAGGTATCAGGCCCCGAAGCATTACACCATTCACGTACCAGTCACAAGGTCTTCGCACCCAGATATCAACACTCAGCCACGCGGCTCGGAGGTAACAGTCTCCGCTCTCTACCCAGATGTCTGATGTTAGATTAAAGCGTGGCAGCGTAAACGTGTGCGCATAACTGCTAAGAGCAAAAATGGCAGTCGTTACAGTAACTAGCAACAACAATACTCTAAGCCGTCGGCGGCACCTTGGCCGTCGCGTTCTCCGTGCCAAGCGCGGCTTACGCCGCGCTTCTGTATGATGGGGACGAAAAAGGGTCATTACTGAATACCGTTACCTATTCCGGCTGGTGTCCTTCATTGCTCGCTCCTGCTTTCTTAACGCCTGGCGGTATCGCCGTGCCGCACTCGGGGCAGCGGCCGCTCGTATTGCCGGTGAGGTTGTAGCCACAGGTCTTGCAGAAACCTTCGGCAGCAAGCCAGGCTTTGTATCGGCGCCTCCGCCCAGGCGCCAGCCATGCACCACAGATTGCGAAGGGGATAATCATGAGGTGGTACAGGACGAGCATCGAGAACGGAGATCCGTCCTGAATAAACGATACGTATCCGATGGCAAAGTTCGTAGCTCCGGCGAGCAGAGCGTACCGCGGCCATCGTCGAAAACAACACAACCCGACGAACGCTCCACCAAAGAGGTTTAGGATGATTTCCGGAATAAAGCAATCAAACAAACCGTAGTGCCCCGCATACGCACCTACGCCATGAGCTACCATCCAATCCTGCACTGGGCGACGCCATCCGAGGCCCATCCACCACATAAGCGAAGCCAGCATGCATGAATAAGTCAACACGCCTACCAAGACAGCGAACACGCCGTACTGTTGGTCCTTCCAGAAAAGAAACGCAGTGGTGATCGCAACCGTAACGAGGATGGGGTAAAAATAAACGTCTCGAGGCCAATCACAATCACTTCGAAATAAGCCGAGCAATATGACCCAGCACACGGCCAGCCCGGTCCATTTAAGCAAACGCCGAATTGGAGGGCCTGTGTGCATCGAGTTCATGATGGCAGTCGTCCATGTCGCCTCGCCCGCAACGCTCGGAGATGTTGGGCTGGCCGTGGGCGTCGTAGCAGTAGCGCTCCACAATCGCTCCGGCCCGGACGAGTCGAACATCATCATATGGATTTCGGAGGGCCGGGCCAATGATGCGGGCGCGGCGAGAGTCGGAGCGCAGCAAGCCGGCTGAAGCCGGCTCTCGCTGAGCAAAAGGCGGCCCGGGGTCCACCGATTGAAATCGGTGGCAAGAACCGGCCGGCTGAAGCCGGCCCTACTCATCCGCTTCCTCACGGGCGCGGTTCGGATCTGCCAACTCGCCCGTCGTCGGTGGGGAGTACGGATTGGGCGGCGCCGCGCACTTCTGGGGTCCAGCCGTGAGTGCGCGGATCAGGTCTCGACGCGCCCGTCGTCGGTGGGGGCGGCGCGGCGCAGGCGGAGGAGCCGGAAGAGCTCGCGGAGGTCGCGGATGCCGCCGATAGTGAACCACGTCGTGACGATGATCGCGCCGGCAAGAATGAACCAGGTCCAGCCGTGCCAGAAGCTCAGCCACGATGTCTCGGGCACGTCGACGGCGAGGTTGTAGGCGGTACCGGCGATGAAGATGACGGTCCAGACCAGCGGCCAGCCGAGAGTGATATACGTGATCCAGCGGTCGGCGCCGGTGAACTCGCGGGTGAAGCCAAGCTTTTCCCACCAGTGCTGAGTAGGGGGGGCGGGTGGAACCCGCCCTACATCTGCGGGGGTTGGCGTGGCGGGTGAAACCCGCCCTACGTCTGCCAGGGCGGTCGTGTCATCCGCGACGGCATACGCGCCGCGGTGCAGCAGCTTGTCCATGTTGAAGACGGCCCGCGGGCCGAGCAGCGAGACCAGAATGTACGCGGCGATGGCCAGGACCATGGCCCAGAAGGAGAGCTCCCGGCCGGTCAGCCAAAACTTGGGATCGTGCTGCTTGATGATGATGCCGGCCAGCGACAGGCCCATGCCGGTCAATATCGCCGCCCAGGCCCCGGCGGTGGTGCCGCGTTTCCAGTAGAGCCCGCCAATGATGACCGAGCCGGCCCCGCCCACGAACACCGCCGCCGTCAGGTCGCAGAACATCACGATGTATTGGCCCAGCGGGAACAGCAGGCTGAACAGGAAGATGAACAGGGCCACGCCGCAGATGGAGAGCTTCAGCAGGCGCAGGTGCTGTTGGGGAGTAAGCGGCTTGCGGCGGAAGGGGAGTATCACGTCCTGAATGAAGATCGAGCCCCAGGAATGCAGATACGCGCCGTGCGTGCCGATGTGGGCCGCCAGAGCGGCGGCACAGGCCAGACCCAGCAGGCCGCTGGGGAACATGACCGCCATGGCCAGCGGGCTTCGCAACTGGTTTCGCAGCGTCTCGGTCTCCTGGACGGTGCGGCCTTCAACGGCGGCCAGGCGGCTGTTGACCGTGGCGGCCTGGGCGGCGAAGTCGGGGTGGTTCATCACCGTGCGGGCACAGATCGGGACGATCAGGATGATCAGCATCAGCACGCGCCAGCGCCAGCCGTTAAGGATGTTGGCCATCTTGGCCTCGTGCGGCGTCTTGGCGGCGCAGTTGTAGCCCTGGGTCCCCTGCCAGGCCATCATGGTGTAGAACATGATGAAAACGCCGATGAGGTAGTACCAGAAGTTGAACTGGCCCTCCTGGCCGAGGTGAAATGGGTGCACCATGGACTTCTCGGGCGGGGCGGCGAGCAGGGCCTGCGAAATCCGCTCCCACCTGAACGTCGTCAGCAGAAAGATGATCAGGATAATGAACGTGATGTTCGCGAAAGCGCCCTGGAGGAAATCGGTCACCATGACGGCGATCTGCCCGCCGACGAAGGTGAAGAAGAGGGCGATGCCGATCAGCAGGAGCATCAAGGCGGCGAACGTCGAGACGGTCAGCCCGGCAAGCCGGAAATGATCGGGCAGCCCGCACAGGGCGATGAAAAAGTGGGCGCTGATGGCGGGAAAGATGCCGAAGTTGATGATGCCGGAGAGATAGGCGACCACGCCCGCGAAGACGCGGAAGTTGCGGCTGTAGCGCATCTCGAAGAACTGGGCCAGCGTCATGGCTCGTGTCTGGCGGTAACGGTAGATCACCCAGCCGGTCAGGCCCATGATGATCCAGGCGGGGCCCTCCATGAGCGGCCACCAGATCGAGGTGTAGCCGACGTCGTAGTTCAGTTCGAAGTAGCCGACCAGCGTGATGACGCCGAGCTGGGACATGCCGAAGGCGACGGAGATGAGGTAACGCCCGCCGCAGCGGTCGGCAGCCAGGAAGGCGGCGACGCTGCCGCTGTGCTTTTTCGTCTGCAGGGCGGCCGCGGCGAGGATAGCGATGAGTCCGGCGACGATGGCCCAGTCGATGAGGTGCATGTTCATGAAGGACGCAGGTCTCCTCGTGGGCCTGTAACCATCGTGGCTCTGATGGACAATCTCGGCGTTGCGGGGGCCGGAGTCAATAGCCGGTGGCGAGCGTCGCGGGTAAACTGGCTGTGCGAAAGCGGCGAGAGAGCCGGTGAGGTGCAACGATGGCGTTGAAGGGCGTCAGGGGCTTTTGGGGACAAACGGTTGTAGTGTGGGGCGCGGCGATTCTGAGCGGGTGCGCGTCTCCTCAGACGGCGACGGATAAACCGATGACCTGCGACGGTCAGCGGTTGCCGAGGCGCTACGTGTGCCATCGCGCCGCCGGGCCGATCGTTGTCGATGGTCGGTTGGATGAGCCGGCCTGGACGGTAGCGCCCTGGACGGAGCAGTTTCGCGATATCGAAGGCGACAAGAAGCCCAAGCCTCGGCTTGCGACCCGGGCCAAGATGCTGTGGGATGATACCTATCTTTACATCGCCGCCGAGTTGGAGGAGCCGCACGTCTGGGCCACGCTCAAACAGCACGATGAGATAGTCTTCCGCGACAATGATTTCGAGATCTTCATTGACCCGGACGGCGATTGCCGCGAGTACTACGAGATCGAGATCAACGCCCTGAACACCATCTTCGACCTGTTCCTGGTCAGGACGTACATCGACGGCGGCCCGGCCCTGCACGGCTGGGACTGCAAGGGGCTGAAGTCGGCGGTGTTCGTCGATGGAACGTTGAACGACCCGTCGGATACGGATCGCGGATGGTCGGTCGAGTTCGCCATCCCCTGGACCTCGCTGGCCGAGGCCGCCCACCGGCCGGCGCCGCCGCGCGACGGGGACACGTGGCGGATGAATTTTTCACGGGTCGAGTGGCAGGCCCGCGTTGTGGACGGGCGTTACGAGAAGCTGCCGAACGTGCCAGAAGACAACTGGGTATGGTCGCCGCAGGGTGTGATCGACATGCACCGGCCGCAGTACTGGGGGTACGTGCAGTTTTCCGCCAGAGCGGATTAGCGAGAGCGACTTGCAGGACGCAGAAGGCGCCGGTGGCTCACGGAAGCCGCCACGATGATGCCCGCGAACCCCAAGGCTTGGTACCGCGTTCTGGGTAGTGGGTTCTGGCGTGTCCAATGGAACACCATTCCGAGGAGGTATTGTCATGGCTCGGACCCTGTTGTTTGTGGGCTCGGTGGCGATCCTTGCGGTCGCCCCTGCTATTTTGGCCTCAGGCATCGAGTCCAGCGTGACGCTCGCGGAGCCGCCGGCGAGCAACGAGAAGGCACAGAGTGGAGCGATTGTGGAGGGTCGCGACGAAACGGGCCCGCCGGCGACGACACAGAAGTCGTCCTCCGCGCGCCAGCGCCGCATCGCCCGTCTTGTCCGAGCGGCGGCGAAGGACGGTCGCCTCGCTTACCGTCTGACGGAGCCCGCGGAAGTGATCGAACTAATAGGTCCACCGACGCAAGAAGAGACGTTCGGAGACGGCGGCATGGAAGTGCGTCGAATCAGGTATCCCGGCGCCTCCTTTGTGTTCGGCCGGATGCGCGACGAGCCTGTGCCATTCACACTGCTGCGCCTCACGGCGCAGGCATCAACGGGGCTGGGCCGTGTTCTGTCGATGGAGGAGCAAGTCGATATCGGCGAGGAACGGAAGATCGCGCTGCGGACCACCCGCGATTTGCAGAAGCTTGATTCTTTCCGGGGACTGGAGAACATCTCGCTCGCCCGTCTTGATTTGCGGGACCGGGCCGACATACTGCAATCGTGGACCTTCGATACGCGTACGGAGTGGCCCGCAGCGGACAAACTGCCCGCCGGCTTCGATCCGGAGAAATTGCTGGAGAGCGGCAAGGACCCCGGTCTCGGCGTGCGCGGGCTTCACCGACAGGGCATCGACGGTCGCGGCATGCACATGGCGATCATAGACCAGCCGCTCTTGAGAGATCACCGTGAATACAGGCAGCAGATCGAGGCGTATGAGGCAATTGATGTTCTCTTCGCACCACCGCAGATGCACGGGCCGCCCGTTGCGAGCATTGCGGTGGGGCGGACCTGCGGAGTGGCGCCGGCTGCCAAGCTGACCTATTTTGCCGTGCCAACGTGGAATCGCGACAACGCGCCCTTTTGTGACGCCCTCGAGCGAATCCTGGAGCGCAACGAGAAACGTCCGGCAGCCGAGCGTATACACGCGGTCAGCATCTCGTCGGGGATGTTTTCCAATCAGCCGAACTTTGATCGCTGGCAGGGAGTCCTGAAGCGGGCCACGGCGGCCGGCGTGCTCGTGGTGACCTGCGACCCGGCGTTCCTCCGCTACGGCACGCTGGATCGCATGGCGGGGCGCGACCCGGATGATCCGGCCAGTTATCGGCGCGGCAAGTATTCATCGCCGAATGCCGTGCTGCGCGTGCCCGCGGGCGGCCACACCACCGCCAGTTACAACGGTCCGGATGTGTACGAGTACTGGGCTGACGGAGGGATGAGCTGGTGTGCGCCTTACCTGGCGGGGCTGGCCACCCTGGCGTTCCAGGTTGATGCGGATATCACGCCGGAGAGAATCACTCAACTGTGGCTGGAAACAGCCACGACCACCGACGTGGGGGCGGTCGTGAACCCGCCGGGCTTCATCGAGCAGGTGCGCAAGACTGCTGCGCACGGGTCGTGACGGGACAGTGGGTCACGCCGGCGGCTTTAGGCGGGGGGAGGATTGGGGCTGTTGCTGTCGGGAGCTTGAGACCAGATGAAGGTTTGCCCCTCGCGCTGCGTGGCGTACCAAGGCGCGGGCGGACTGAGTTCCCCGCAATACGGGCAGTTGAGCCGGTCCACCATCCGCTGACAGTGCGGGCAGACCATCTGATGCTCGAAGGCATCGAAGACGGCACCGCAGGGGCATCGCCAGAATGTGCCGATCGGTGGCGGCTCGTGGCAGACAGGGCAGCGAACGCCGGCGTAGCGCGGCAGAGCCAGGACCATCGACATCGCCCGTGCCATCTTGAGACCATTCCAACTTTGCAGAGCGGCGAAGCCGGCCAGGATCACGAACCACATTTCTCCAATCCAGGCCGCGAAGGCAATGCCGATGCCGCCGCCGATCAGGCCGATCGTGGAGGCGATGGTAAGGCTGCGAATTCGCCCGACGAAAAACCACAGGATCGCGCGGAGGATCTGCCCACCGTCAAGGGGATAAACCGGCAGCAGGTTGAAGATCAGGAGGCCGACGTTCATGGCGGCCAGCGAGAAGAGATAGTGATGGAGGTTGGGGGAAGCGCCCGATTCGAGGATTCCGTATACGAAATAGGCGCCCATGGTGATCGGCGTAAGGACGACATTGACCAGGGGGCCTGCCGCGATGCTCCACAGCAAGGCGCCGGCGCGGGGCGGAGGGTTCACGTAGGCAACGCCGCCGAGCGGCCAGAGCATGATGCGGTCCGCCGTGCCGCCGACCGACCGGCATGCGAGGGCATGGCCGAACTCGTGGATCAACACGATGGCAAAAAGCGACAGGTACTCGGCGATGTTCCAGACTTGCGTGGTGTAGGTGTTGGTGCGGACCTGGAGTTCGATGATTGCAATAAGCGCCCAGGACCAATGCAAAAAGACACTAATCCCGAAGATACGGAAGAGCCGCAGAGATCCGTTTTGAATCACCATGGTGCCACTTCTCAGCTATCAGCGCCTGTCGCTTGCCCGTGGGGGCCGACAGATTCTAAGGTGGCCGCAGGCCAAGCGATACAGCGGCGATGTTACGACTTCGTGCACTCGATTCGAAGAACCCAGGCAGGACGAGCGGGCTCGCGGTCAAGCTGGGCCGTGGGTATCGTGACGACAGCGTCGTCGCCGTGCTGCTCCCAGGAGACCTGCTCCTCGACGCCCAAAAGCGAGATCGGCGAACGCGGGCGGAGCCGGATGCCCTTCAGACGGATCGTCTTCGGCGGGCGTTGTTGCATCGGTTTGGCGAGGATGATCGCGTAAAGGGTCTTGCCCTTGCGCATATAGCGAATGTCGAGAGCGTCATCGCTTTGCTGAAACGGCGCGGACCATTTCGCCGGGCTGCGTGTGCCGTAGATCGCTTCGCCGTTGACCGCCAGCCAGGCGCCGACGCCTTTGAGGCGTTCGACGACCTCCGTCGGCAGAGCGCCGTGCCGGTCCGCACCGACGCCGAGGAGGAGGTTGCCGCCTTTGCTGACGATGTCGACGAGGATGGCGATGAGCTGCCGGACGCTCTTGTACTCATCGTTGGGCTTGTAGGAGAAACTGGTGCCGAGAGTGAGGCAGGTCTCCCAAACTCCGCTGAGCGGCTGATCTGGGATCTGCTGCTCCGGTGTGAGGATGTTCTCGTGCGGGCCGCCGACGGTTCGATCCACGACGATCAGGCCAGGTTGGTGCCGTCGGGCCATGGCGACGAGGCGGTCCACATCGATGTCCTGGTCGGGGGGACGCACCTGGCCGCCATCGAGCCAGAGGACGTCGATCGGGCCGTAGCCGGTCATCAGCTCTTGAATCTGCGTGTGCGTGAATTCGACGAACTTGCGCCACCGGGCGGCGTCGGCTAGCATGCCGTAGTTCGGATTGCGGGTAGTCGCTGGGGCGTTCGGGCTCCAGTAGTACGGGCTGTGCCAGTCGGACTTGGAGAAGTAGCAACTGATCGCCAGTCCGGCGGCGCGGAACCGGTCGAAGAGAACCCGAGCGACATTGGCGTAAGGATGATCGTGGAAGGGGCAGCTTGGATGCGTCGCGCGGTAATCGGTGGTGGCAGTGTCGAAGAGGCAGAAGCCGTCGTGGTGCTTGGTGACGAAGTTGAAATAACGCATGCCCGCGGCCTGGGCGGCGGCAACCCAGGCGTCGGGATTAAAATCGCGGGGGTTGAAGGTTTCGTTCAGTTTGCAGTATGCGTCCTTGAAGCGGACGAGGTCGTAACCTGACTCAATCCAGGCGGGCAGTTGGGGATCGCGGGCCCAGGGTTCGCACTCGACCAGCGGCCAGGATTCCGTACAGCCCCATTGGGAGTAGAGGCCCCAGTGGAGCATGAGCCCGAACTTGAGGTCGCTGAACCACTCAAGACGGTCGCTAAGCCAGGGCGGCTGTGCTGCGGACATTTCAGCGGCGCGGGCGGAGGTCATGTTGTCGGGACGAAGATCGGGCATAGCGTTGGTCATCACGGCTCGGCAGGAGCCTCGCCCTCCCGGGCGGCTGTGATCAGGTCGGCGACGGTGGTCGTGGCGAGGCAAACAACTGTGTCGGCGGCGCCGTAATAGACGCGAACCAGGCCGTCAGGCTCGGCAAAGCCCTCGGCGTCGAAGTCCTCGACGATCATGCCACTGGGAAAGACAACGTTCGGCACCTGGCCGACCAACTCACATAGTTCGCGGGGCTCGAGGATGTTCTCGCGACAGCGGGCAAGGACGTGGTGGGGCTCATCAAGGTCGAGCAGGACCACGCCGGCCTGATAGATGTTGGCGGCCGCGAAATGAGTGGCGACGCCGTGATAGATGTGCAGCCAGCCCGCGCGGGTCTTCACCGGTGGGGGGCCGGAGCCGATCAACTCGTCCCAGTAGTGGAACCGGCCGGCCATGACGGGGCCAACCGGGCGCCAGTAAACAAGATCGTCGGACTCACTCAGCATGATCTCCGTGCCGGTCGTCACGCCACTATCGAGCCGCGTGCGGTTGGGGCGTTCGAGACGGAGATAGCGGCCGTCATGGCGCTCGGGGAAAAGGACGCCGTTTCGCGCGTCCTCGTCGCCGCCAAAGCCGACCATCTCGAACCGGTCGAAATCACTGGTGCGGGCAATGCCGAGGCGGCAGCCGGCATCGGTGTCGGCGGCGAACACGATGTAGACGGTGCCGTCGATCATGGTGAGACGCGGGTCGTACACGTGGTAGATGGTCTGCTTGACCGCGTCGAGTCCTTCAATGTGGACGATCCGCGGGCGAACCGTGAAACGCTCGCCATCTCTGCTCTCGGCGACCATCAGGACGGTCTCACGACCTCGAGTCTGCACGCGGAGCAACAGCAGATAGCGATCGCCAAGTCGGATGGCTCCGGGATTGAAAACCGAGGTGACGTCCGCGACGTGGGGTGGGATATCGGGGATATCCGATCGGGTGAGGATTGGATTAAGGCTGCTGCGTTTCATTTCAGGCTCCGCCGGCGAAACGGGCGTTTCTGTTTGGCGCATCGTATCCGGAATGCAAGGGGTCGTGCAAATCGTCAGCAATCATGCTGGACCGCGGGGCGACATTCTACGTGACTTACAGCCCGCGCCTTGGGTAGACTGAAGATATGACGGAAAGATCGGCAAGACGATTTGTCGTTACTTCAGCGACGCCGGCCTATCTGGCGGAGGAGGTCCGCCGGTCGATCGTCGAGGGGGTGGCGGCCGCGGAGCGGGAATTGGCCTGTTGCCGGGCGTGTCCGCGGGATTGCGGCGTTGATCGATCGGCGAGCGAGCCGGGATTCTGCGGCGTGGGGCGGCTTGCGCGGGTGGCGTCAGTAGGGGCCCACTTCGGCGAAGAGGACTGCCTGCGAGGGCGGCGGGGATCGGGAACCATCTTCTTCGCCAAGTGCAATCTGCGGTGTGTGTTCTGCCAGAATTGGGATATCTCGCAGCAGGGAGGCGGGCACGAGGTGGAGGCGGCAAACATCGCCGAGATGATGCTGGGGCTTCAAGCGGAAGGGTGCCACAACATCAATCTGGTGACGCCGGAGCATGTCGTTCCCCAGGTCATGGAGGCGCTGGCGATCGCGATCGAGCGCCGGCTGACCTTGCCGATCGTCTATAACACCAGCGCATACGATTCCCTCAAATCGCTCAGGTTGATAGACGGCCTGGTCGACATCTATATGCCGGACTTCAAGGTCTGGTCGAATGTGTCCGCCAAGCGGCTGCTCAAGGCAGACGACTACCCAGATCGTGCCCGCGAGGCGATTGCCGAGATGCACCGGCAAGTGGGGGAACTGCGCTTTACGTCGGACGGGGTGGCTTGCCGGGGGGTGCTGGTCCGGCATCTGGTGATGCCCGGCATGGTCGAGGAGAGCCGGGCGATCTTTCGATGGCTGGCAGAGGAAATCTCGCCGGACACGTATGTGAACATCATGGCCCAGTACCATCCGGAACACCTGGTCGGACGGATCACCTACCATGGCGGACAGGCGGGCGTCGTGGCGTATGAAGAGATCAATCGGGCCCCGGCGCGGGGCGAGATTGCGGAAGCGTACGCGGCGGCGGAGGAGGCAGGGCTGTGGCGGTTTGATGAGCGCGGGTGGTCTGGTTGAGATCTCGGCGAAACGACGAAGAAGACTCCCTCGACCGGCGGCGCAAGACGGCTATACTGGTCGAAGGTTCAGGTCTGGAGAAGAAACGGAGGGAGGCGTGAAAACAGCAAGTTCCGCAATCGACGTTTGTCAGGGACCTCACCATATCGATGACGTGTCGCCCTTGATCGGGCACACGCCGATGCTCCGGATCGACTACACCATCGACGGGCGTCCCCGGCGGTTGTACGCCAAGTATGAGCAGGAGAACATGACCGGCAGCATCAAGGACCGGATGGCCGAGTACATCCTGCGCAGGGCGTACGAAAGCGGCGACCTTCTGCCAGGCGCACCCATCGTCGAAGCGTCGAGCGGTAATACAGGCATTTCCTTCGCGGCGCTCGGTCGAGCTCTGGGGCATCCGGTGCGGATCTACATGCCGAACTGGATGAGCCAGGAGCGTGTGCGGCTGATCCAAAGTCTCGGCGCGGAGATCATCCCGATGTCGCACGAGCAGGGGGGCTTCGTCGGCAGCATCAAGATGTGCGAGGAGTATGCCCGCAAGCATGAGGGGGTTTTCCTGCCGCGGCAATTCGAGAACAAGGCCAACATCGAGGCCCACTATTGCTCCACCGGGCCGGAGATCGAGGCGCAGATGGAAGCCATCGGCGAGAGGATCGATGCGTTCGTGGCCGGCGTGGGAACCGGGGGGACGGTGATGGGCGTCGGCCGCTATCTGCGTCGGAACGGCAAGACGGTTCGGGTGCATCCTCTCGAGCCGGCCAACTCGCCCACCTTGCGCACCGGGCATTGCGACGGCAACCATCGCATCCAGGGCATCTCCGATGAGTTCGTCCCCAGCATCATCGATCTCGCAGAACTGGATACGGTCGTGGATGTGTGGGACGGCGATTCCATCCTCATGGCCCAGGAATTGTCGAGGCGTTTGGGCCTGGCAGTCGGCATTTCATCCGGCGCCAATTTCCTGGGCGCGGCCGGGCTGATCGAACGGATGGATGCCGACGCGGTCGTGGTAACCGTGTTTCCGGATTCCAACAAGAAGTACCTCAGCACGGACCTTTGCCGGACTGAGCCGGCCGGCCCGGATTACCTTACCCCCCGGATCGAGCTACAGCGGTTTCGGGCCATGCGCTGCCCGATCTGAGTCGATCGCCCCTCATCGCCGCGGTGAACACGTAAAGCTGCGAAGCGGCCGCCTCAGCGCGGTCCGGTCGTTCGGCCGCCCGGAGGGACCTCGAAGAGGGTGGCATACCTCGTTCCAACCCCGGGGATCTCGAAATCCTCAACGGGCCGCAGTCCGACTGTCGTCAGGCGGATGAAGAGCTCTTTGTCCACGCTTTGCCAGAATCCGTAGCGAGTCGTCCGCAAGCGGTGCATCTCGGTCCAATCCACGTACACCCATTTGTACTGTCGGGCCCGCAACCATTCGATCAGGTCTTCCGGCGAAAGGGTAGCGGCGGCCTCGGCGAACGGGTTGCGACTGAAGACCACGCAGTAATCGGCGCCGCGATCGAGGTAGAAACGGCGGGCGTCGGCGACCATAAGAACCTTCTCGCCCTTGGCCAGTAAGGCGTTCAGCTTGGGAATATGCTGCTGCTGGGGCCAGAGTCCACCGGTCATCACGTCCGTGTGACCGAAGACGCCCAACTGCAAGAACGACGCCGAGCCGCTCCCGAACAGCGTGCGCGTCGTATACGTATTCATCGCAAGAACACCGATCAGGATGAGCATGCCGATTGCCTTGAAGGCCGGCCGCCCTAACTTGGACCAGGACCTGCCGAGCATAACCGCCGCGGGCACGATCAGCGTGACGGCAAACCGTCCTGCCAGATGCGTCCAGCCTGTCCACACCACCACGCCGACGATGAGCATCAACCAGCACGGGTCCATCCCCGCCGCCGATGACCGCTGCGCGTGCATCGGTGCGGTTTCGACAGGCAGTGGCGTTGGCGGTTTGCGATCGTCTCTCGGGGCGGGTTCCGTGCTCCGGCTTGAGCGTCTCAACGCTCCCACGGCGCCTGCCGCGATCGCGAGGACTAGCGCGGGGCCGAACAGACTGGATCCCAGCACTTCCTGCCAGAGCCGGGACAATCGCCGCAGCCAGGGGCGATCCTCGGGCGCAGGCAAGTGCCCCTCATGCCAGCGGGCGGCGCCGTCGTCGTTCCAGATGCCTGCTCGTTCGTGGAAGACGCTCCTCGCCAGGGGGAAGACCGGATTGCCCGTCATCACCGCGTTCTTGACCAGCCACGGCCCGAACGTCGCCATTGCAGCGAACACGAACACGCAGGGCAACACAGGCCGTCGCGGCCGCCGTGTCAACGCACTCCAGGCCACAGCAAGCGCAAGCGGGACCAATACCGCCGGAATCGCCGTGTACTTGCAACCGCAGGCCAGGCCGCTCATTAGACCCGCCAGGAGGACCCACGTGGCTATACGTCCATCCGATGGTCGACCAGCCCGCAACAACGCCGCCACGCTCAGGGCGGCGAACACCAGCATGCCGTTCTCGACATACGCCACGCCGCTCAGATAGGTGACGAAAGGGCACGACGCCGCGATCAGGCCGGCGATGATTCCGCTGCCGCGACCAAACTCGCGCCCGGCGAGCCACACGGATGCCACCGCGAGCATGCCGAGAAAAACATTGAGCAGATTTGCCGAGAACGCCGCGCCAACCGCATCGCCCTTCAGCA